>NZ_JBXWXS010000032.1:0-16276 GCF_059431795.1 Salinispira sp. | reverse complement strand
GCTGCATCGAACTGGAAAGAATTCTTTCCACCATTAAATTGGGTAACCGATACCACGTTTCCGGCAGGGTCATACTCATAGCTCTGGGAAGCATTCAATCTGTTTATTTCTTCAACAAGACGGTTGCGTTCATCGTAGACGTACCGATATTCGTTGTTTCTGCCATCCAGATGACGGACAAGGTTTCCCGCAGTGTCGTAAAAATACCCATTGCTGTCGCCTTCACCGTTGGTTTCCTGAATAAGTTGATTCCGGAAATTATATTGTGATGTTTCAATATCCCCATAGGGATTGGTAACCTGAAGAACATTCCCCCGGCTATCTACATCATACTCCCAAAGATTGCCTTCCGCATCCCAGCGTTTCACCAAGTGACCGCGAGCGTTGTATTGGAAGTATGTAGAATTGCCCAGCGGATCTGTTATTCGGGTAACATTGCCAAGAACATTGTAGCGATACTCGGTTGTGGCACCATTGCCTTCAATGGTTCTCACCACACGATTAAGTTCATCGTACACATACCTAGTTCTGGCTCCCCGTTCATCAGTAACAGCGGTCATATTGCCGTTTTCATCATATTCGAATAACCGGGTCTGATTACGAGGATCAGTGCGTCTGGTCATATTTCCGCGGCTATCGTATTCGAATAGATATCTGTCGCCATTTGGATCAATACGCCGCACACGTCTTGCTGCGTTATCATATACATACTCTGTAGTTTCATTCAGAGGATTTGTAATCTTGATGAGAAGTCCGTCATGATCATAGGTAAATTCCGTACGATGCCCGGTTTCATCAATACTGGCAGTACGTAGTCCCCTTCCGTTGTACTCAAAACGCTCTGTGCCCGTGTCTGGATGCATGATCTGCTCCAGTCGATCCATTGCGTCATAGATCAATTGAGTTTCATGACCTCTGGGATCTATGACGGAAGACACCAGACCTTCGGTATAATTGTATTGAATTACCCCATCATCAGGATTTGTCTGGAAGCGAATTCGCCCGTTTCCATCATATTCATATGAATAGGTATTTCCATCGGCATCGGTGTAAATCTCTACCTGGTCACGGGATGTGTAGGTTGTGGAAGACGCATCTCCCAGCTGCTCATTTTTGGTTGTTGCAACGCGTCCCAGTGCATCATACTCATAAAGTGTAGTGGCAAAACCATTCACATCTTTAGAGGCCATCCGTCCGTCCGCACGGTAGGAATACGTGATTTCTTCATTGAGCGGGTTCGTAATTTTTTCCAATAAATGACGATCATCGTATTCATACTCCATGCTGTGGCCACGAAAGTCTACTACCTGTACCAGATCCTTTCGATTATCATATACGCGAATCTCGCTGTCACCAGCTGGATTTGTAATTTTGACTACTTGATCATTGGAGTTATATTCATACGTCCAGGTATTTCCTTCACCATCTGTATCACTGATTTTCCGCCCCAGACTGTCAAAATCAGACTCCACTACCCTGTTTTCCGGGGAAATCGATTACCTACACGCTATTCCATCAGAACATCCGGATTCAATGTATCATTCACAATCTTTCCATCGACAATTTTTCTTAAATACGGTAAATTTGCAGAGACTCCAAAAGGACCACGGTACATTTCTATGGCTAATCGACGCGCTGCATATCTCATTCTTCTCGCTTTGCTGATAGTTTCTCTGCTTCCGGTGTCCGCCCAGAGCGACGGCGGGGAGTCGGCCTTCGATTCTGTTCCCGATGTAATGATCGAAGAAATGGAGTTCCGGAATCAGGGCCTTCAGGATGTGCTGTTGAGTCTTGCAAGACTGGGCTCCATGTCGGTTATTTTTGATGATACGGTTACCGGAAGCACCACCCATTTTTTCAGCGATGTATCCCTGGCGGAAGCTTTTGCGGTGGTCGCCAGTTCCAATAATCTTTTTCTGGAAAACCGGGACGGTGTATGGCATGTTTCCCGGATCTCTTCGGGACCAGGAGAGTCTCCGGATCAGCTTCGGCTGTTTGCCCGGGATGTTCGTCCGGAGTTCATCGTTGAAGCCCTTGCCCGGCAGGCGGGAATCACCATTCTCTTCGATCCTCTGCCCGCCGAAGAGATTAGTATTAATGTTGAATCTCTTCCGGTGGAGCGGATTTTGAAGATTGTTCTTGAGCGGTTTCCCGATTACGAGCTGGATGTCAGGGATGATTATTTCTACATTAAATATAACGCCCCGGAAAGCTCCAATGCTCCTTCTGCAGGACGAGGTGGCAACGGGATTAGCCGCAGCGGAGAGGGTCTGTACAGCGTGAATGCCAGGGGACTTCGTTTCAGCGAACTGCTTCGCCAGCTTTTCGAGCTGGAAGGCCGAGAGTACGCACTGATGAAGCAGGGTGACAGCGTTATCGACCAAATGACCTATTCGGATAAAGGTTTTACCCGGATGCTCGAGCTTCTGCTGGAACAGGCGGAGGCGGGCTACAGTGTGCGGAACGACATATATTATATTCTTGATGTGAGCAGAAACGATATTCTGCGCCGTTTTGAAGAGACCAGAACCATCAGCCTGTCCCATATTAAAGCGGAATCCCTACCGTCCCTGTTCCCTTCGGGGATGATTTCCAGCAGTTCGTTTAAAATTGACCGGGAGCATAACAGCATTATCCTCAACGGTCTGGAGGCAGAGCTGGAGGAAGCTTCCGCATTTATCGCCAGAATGGACCGGCCCATAGAAGATAAGAACTATCACCGCTTTGACCTGATTAACGCCCGTACCGAAGATGTAATTGCTCTTCTGCCTGACAGACTGAAACCCAGTCAGCCTATTGTGGTGCCGGGCCAGAGCGCATTTATTATGCTTACTTCCCCCCGCAAGGCCGGCGAAATAGAAGATTTTATCCGTCTTCTGGATGCCGACGGCAGCGGTGTACCGGTGCGTCTGCGTTATTTAAAGAGCGAACAGCTCTTGGAAAATCTTCCTCCCTCGGTGAGTGAAGAGAATATTCTGCAGACCGCCGATCCTACCCTGATTTTTTTTCAAGGCGGTAGAAAGGTGCATGAACGGTTTATGTCGGAGCTTGAACATATAGACAAGCCGATTCCCCAGATCCGGTATCAGCTTCTGGTAATTCAGTTTCAGAATACTGCCAGAACCCGCTACGAGATGAACGCCTCGAACTCTAAACCGGAGATGAGTGAAGGGGAAGACGCTCCTCAGTTCAGCGACAGCAGTTTTATCGGCTTTATCGGGAATTTGCTTCAGCTTGATTTCGATATCGTCTCCAACTTTGGCTACAATTTCGCCGTAGATCTGAATTGGGATATGACGAATTCCCAGGCCCGGATTCTTGCGGATACCACCCTCACCGGGCTTTCCGGGGAAGAAGTGGATTTTCAGAATACCAACACCTTTCGCTACCGGGACAACGAGGTGGATCCGGATACCGGAGAGGTAACCCCCACCGGGGTAACCCGTGAGATTGTGTCCGGGCTCTTTTTGAAGGTGAACGGCTGGTCCAGCGGAGATGAGATGATCACCATGGATATCTCCACCACCGTGAGCAAACAGGGATCGGATCTTTCCAACAACGGAAACCCTCCGCCCACAAGCGAACGGATCATCAATTCCCATATTCGCACCCAGTCCGGTGAACCGGTGATTATCGGCGGCCTGGTGAACCAGGAGGCGGATACCAGCGTAAATACTACTCCCCTGCTGGGACAAATCCCCCTGATCGGCAAACTGTTTACCCAGCAGCAGCGCTCACTGGATGACACGGAACTGATGATTTACATCATCCCCCATTTAGAATACGCCTACTCGGACGAAACTCCTCCGGCAGAGCTGTTCGCCCGGCTCTATGCCGAGCATATGGAGCAGTGATGGTCAGGATCGATTCCTACAGCTCCCTTCCCCAGGGCGATGATCAGTTTCCTCCTCAATTCATTCAGCAATGCGGTGCGCTGATCCTTTCCCGAAACGGGGAGAACATCGAGGTGGGTCTCACTGATTCCGATGATCTGGGCCTTCGAATGGAAATTTCCCGCTTCTTCAGTTCTGAAACCGGAGGAGGTCAGCATATCAGCTTCCAGACAATTGATAACAGTGAACTCGCAAGCTATATTCACACCCGGGCAGACCGGGAGATTCAGGCCCAGGCTGAATATGGGAAAGCGGCGGCAGACCGAAGCGAAGCCCTGGACCGGCTGGCCAACAACGCCCCGATTATCAATCTGGTGAACGGCATTATTCTGAACGCCGTGCGCTCCCTGGCCAGCGATATACACATAGAGCGGCAGAAGCACGACGCCCTGGTGCGATACCGGCTGGACGGGGTACTTTCCCCGGTGCGGAACATTCCCGGGAATATTTTTCCCGGGGTGGCCACCAGGATTAAGATTATGGCGGGGCTGAACATCATGGAAAGCCGGCGTCCCCAGGACGGGCGGATCTCCGTCACCCTTGCCGGGCGCTCCCTGGATATCCGGGTGTCTGCGGTTCCCACCGCCAACGGAGAGTCACTGGTACTCAGAATACTCAACCTCCAGTCCGCCCCGCGTTCTCTGGACACCATCGGGTTCACCCGGGATCAGCTGGATGTGCTCCGAAGAAATACCCGGCTCACCCAGGGATTGATCCTTCTTACCGGCCCCACCGGGAGCGGAAAAACCACCACCCTGAATGCAATGATTAGCGAGATCAACGATGGAATGAAGAAGATTATCACCATTGAAGATCCGGTGGAGTTCCAGATAGACGGGGTGGACCAGATTCAGACCAATGACGATATCGGGCTCAGTTTCAGTTCCATTCTCCGGAGAATTCTCCGCCAGGACCCCAATGTGATTATGGTGGGGGAAATCCGGGATGTGGAGACTGCCCGGCTTTCCATTCGTGCGGCGATGACCGGCCATCTGGTTCTCTCCTCCCTGCACACCAACACCGCAGTGGGAAGCATTCAGCGTCTGCTGGATATGGGTATCCAGCCCTACCTTCTCGCGGGAGTGCTGAAAACGGTGAGCTCCCAGCGCCTGGTGCGAAAACTATGCAGCCATTGCCGGATTCCCGATACTTCGGACGATACACTGTCCGCCATCCAGGATCTACACAGAAAATTTACGCTCCCGCCACCGGCCCCCTCGGTCAAAAGCGCAGCCATCCATAGACAGAATCCCGAAGGCTGCGCTTATTGCGGAGGCAGGGGGTACTCCGGCAGAACTGTGGTGAGTGAGATTGTGGAAATTGACCGGGAACTGGAATATCTCATAGAAAAGCAGGCGGATCAAAAAAGCATCTACGAGTATCTGAAAAGCAACGACCATCGTTCCCTGGCTTCGGATGTGGTTGATAAGGTTCTTGCTGGCATAACTTCCTGGGAAGAAGCTCAATCGGCAATACTGGTGAATGTATGAGCGCAGGTTCTGTAAAACGAAACAGGAGTCGGAGCCTTAATCTGCGACAGCAGCGGGAGTTCACCCAGAGTCTCGCCCTGCTTCTGGGGTCGGGTCTGAGTCTACAGGAATCTCTGGAGATTCAATCAGACATGATGGAAAGCCGCAGGCTGCAAACGATTTCCCGGAAGCTGCTCACGTTCATAAATCAGGGGCTTGCTTTTAGTACCGCCCTCAGTAATCTGAACGGAGTCTTTCCCCCTTCATATATCGGAATGATCCAGACCGGCGAAGAGATCGGCGATCTTGCAGTGATCAGCAATGAGATGAGCGAATATATCAGCCGTCAGGCGGATATTCAAAGCAAGGTCCGTTCGGCCATGATCTATCCCCTGCTGGTTTTGGGGATGGTGTTCACCGGACTGGGGGTCTTTACTCTGGTATTTGCTCCCCGGCTTATTGAGATGTTCGCAGGATTTAATCCTCTTGCTGCCGAGGATTTGGCGTCTTCGATCTCCACCATTTTTCTTACGGCTCTCGGCGGGGTTCTTTTTCTCCTGCTCATTATGCTTCTTCACAGCCTGTATCTGCATAGGAGAAACGACCTTCGCCCCTCTCCCTCACTCTATCGCTGGGAGGGGCTGCTGCTGAAGCTTCCGGTATTAAAGACTCTCCTTGTGGAGCGGGACCTTTTTCAGCTCTATTTTTCCCTTTCTGTTCTCAACGCCAATGGAGTATCCATAGAGCGGGCAATAGAACGAAGTCTCCATGGAGTGTCTTTGCTGACCTTGAAGAAACAGCTTCGCTCATCCCTCTCCGCCCTCCAGAGGGGCCAAAATCTTTCCGCTGCCTTGAATCAAACCAGATCGGTAATTCCAAAACGAACCGTCAGTTGGATCGGCATCGGGGAAAAAACCGGGGATCCTGGTGCGGTGTTCAGCCATCTCTATGAGTATCAGAAGAAATTCCTGGCGACCTATTTTGAACGGCTCATGGCTCTGGTGGAACCCGGACTCACCATATTAGTCGGCCTGATCATTATCTCGGTAATTCTTCAGTTCATTGTCCCGTTTTTTTCCATTTTCACGGAGGTGATATAATGGAGTTTCGCCGATGAAAGAGCTGATAATCGCCGGACTTGAAGCCTGTCACGCACGGATACTGGAAATCCCCCAGACCCATTCGGCGGAGAAAGAGGACTATGTGCGAACGAACGCCCCGTCCCTGTATCCCGATTCTGTTTCCATTGACCGGCTTGAGTTTGTTCTGTTTGATTCCATGGCGCTCATCTACCGCCCATCCCGTTGTGTTTCCGGTGGAAGGCCGTCGGGATACCAGCTTCTTCCTCCGGCGGTCTACGCATTGTGCCGAGGCGGTATGCATCCGGGAGTCTACGATATTTCTGACGGCCGCTACCGTGAAAGATTTCATTTCGACGGGCACAATATACGCCAGCATAGTTTCAGCATCCGGGAAGAAGATCCTTCCCCCACTCTATCCTCCGGCACCGCAGGCTCAGTACCCGAGCATGGGATTTCCTCCGACAGCAGGGAGCATGGCTTTCGGCTGAAACTCATCCTGAAATCTGGTCGGCAGGGCATGACCGAAGACAGCTTTCAAATTATCTCTCCTGAAGCGGATGCATCTTTGGGAAGAGAACTTGATCGGGAATCTCCCGGCAGACTGGCAGAGAGCATGGAAGAGGTCGTTTCAGATTTTTATGCCGGCCATATTCATAACCGGGGCTTTTACACCCGGTCCGGAAAGGGCGGCGTACGTCCGTTTTTGTGGGCACCGGTCGCAATGCTTCTGGGTTTTCTGATTCTCACTCCTCTGTATTTTCAGACTCGTGATATGCGGAGGGAGCTTGAATCTTCCAGGGAACAATTTCTGGAACTTCAGCGCTCGGTACAGACAGGAAATTCGACCGCTTCGGGTAAAAAACTGCCTGAACTTGAGACACTGTTGCTGGAGCATCCCCCCCTGAAGGTGTTTGAAAACATTTACATTCTCACCGATCACGGGTATCCGAATATTCAAATCCAGAGCATCAGCAGCTCAGGAACAGAAGTTCAATTCACCATCCGGGGAGAATATCCGTTGGAACTTCAGGAGGCTCTGGTAAATGATCCCCGGGTGGAAAAAGCCAGAATCAGCCGCATTACCGCCAACCCCGACGGAAGCAGGAATTTTGTTCTGGTGCTCACCCAGGCAAGTGAAGGAGGTTCTCCATGAAGAAGGTACGCCCCCTTCTCATCCATATTCTCCTTCTTACTCTCATTCTCAGCACCGGAGGACTGACAACTCTGGTTCTGCTTCAAAACAGAGCAGCATATACAGACAGACTGGGAAGAATTAGAACTGAAATTGACAAGCTTGAGCAGCTAAGATTGGAAAACCCGGACCAGGTGTCAGGAAATGCGGAAATTCCTCTCTCACTGTGGAAATCTATCCAACATAATCAAGGGATGAGCAATAGAGAGTTTACATCCGTAATTGAAGGACTGTTCCGCAGCCAGGGAATGGGCGTTCTCAGCTTTCAGCCCGGGCTGGATGAGTTCGCCGTTTTGGATTCCCGGCCGCCCTGGATTCTTACAAAGAGCGGCGCAACACGGATTCAGAGCCGAGGAAGTCTTTATTCCCTGCTCACGCTTCTTTCCAGAATGGAGAACGAATATCCCTGGATTCGGATTGAACGTTTTTCTTACCGGCCTCTTTCCGCCTCAGGGGGTGAAGAGATACAAGCAGAGTTTCTGCTCCATTTTCTCAGAATTGCCCACGAACAGGGGGAGTACCCTGAACTGGAAGAACATATTATACTGGAAGAATCCCGGGCGGCAGAAGCATCCTACAGCGGCAGGATGTACGCCAGTTTTTCTCTACCGGAAAAAGATGATCCCGGTGGCAGCGTCGATACTGCGGAAGAGTCTCCGGCCAATACCGGGCCGCCCCGGATTCTTCGGGCCCGTCAGTGGGAATACCTGGGAATGGTTCGGGAGTCGGGTACGCTGAAATACAGCTTAAAGTATGTCCCGGATTCACGGGTAATCCTTCTCTCTGCAGGACAGGAGTGGAAGGACTGGCAGTTTCAGCGGGATGAGGAGTCCAGGCTGATATTCCGATACTCAGGAGAGGAATGGTATATCCCGAAATGAAAAGTAGATCACGCATTACACCGCCGCTATTTCGCGGCAGCTTCGCTGCAGGCAGGATGAATTCTCTCATAATTCTTTGGGTCACCGCAATACTGACCCTTCTGGGGGCATCCTGTACAACCGGGCAGCAGAATCCCACCCGCTTTCAGAATGCCCCCCTCTACGGTATGATTTATGATTATCAGAATATGCCGGTGAAAGGAGTGATCATCCGGGAGGGAGAACAGATTCTGGGCGAATCCGATATTAACGGACGATTTTATCTTCCTGAAATTGAACAGGGCATGCATGAACTGGTAATGGAGAAAGAAGGCTATGAACGGTTGAACCTATCATTCCAGTTCCAGAACCGAACCGAAGCCCTATATATTAAAATGCGCTCGGCCTTCGACTGCATGACCGAGGCCAATAGAATGCTGGCCAGGCAATCCTATGCCCGGGCCGAGGAACTGATCACCCTGGGGTTGGAAATCCAGCCGGATCATCTCGGACTGCTGTTCCTCAAGAGTCTGTATCATTATGAGCTACGTGATTTCCCGGCCTCCTTTGGGCAGATCGCCCTGATTATGGAAGAGTACCAGCGCCGGGAGAAAGAGCTCTACCTCATGTTGAACCAAATCCGTTCTGCTGAACCCGAATTGGAGCAGGATATTTCCCAGCTCATCTCCCGCTTCCCCCCTCCCCCTCAATGGAATATAGACCCGGATACCCCAGGAACAACCGGAAATGAACCCAGCGGTACCAGAACACAAGAACCTGAGAAGAGCGAGCATAGCGATGAAGGAGCGACAAATGACAGCCAGTAAAACAGAGCGCAGAAGAAACTGGGACGGCTGGACCTTCGTGGAAACCCTGGTTGTAATTGCCATTGTGATGATCCTCACCGGAGCTGTCGGCTTCATCGCCTTCCGCTATATTGATCAGGCCCGGGCAGTTGCCGCTCAGAGCCAGATTGAAAGCTACTCCATGGCCCTGAATGCCTATTTTATTGATAACAGACGCTACCCCAGCTACGAGCAGGGATTGGATGCCCTGTGGGAGAAGCCGGTGCTGGATCCTATACCTTCCAACTGGAACGGCCCCTACATCGACAAAGCACCGGAACCCGATCCATGGGATAACGAGTATGTATACGAAGTACCGGGCCCCAACAATCTGCCCTTCGCCATTACATCCTACGGAGCCGACGGTCTTCCGGGAGGAGAGGGAAATGACCGGGATATCAGCTCTTGGGAATAAAGGTGAGCACAAGCGCGGACGAATGAAACTACGCAGCGGTTCTCCTTCAGCCTGGTCGGGAACCATGCTTCTGGACGCCCTCACGGCATTTTTTATTATGCTGTTCGCCTTTGTGCTGCTTCTTACAGCGATGCGGAGCATGGCATCTTTGGGCATGCGTCTGGAAGGGTATAATCAGGTCCGGCTTGAGACACTACGCTCAGGCATTCTCCTGCCCGACGGCACACAGTTATCTCCCGCCCCACTTGCTCCCGGAGACAGCGGCCGCAACGGCGGACAATCCGATGGATAACCACGCCCCCGCAATCCCGCCGGGTTCAGACACCCAGCCGGGTTCACACGCCCAGCCAGGTTCAGACACCCAGCCGGGTTCACACGCCCAGCCGGCCTTACCGGCGTTCAGAGCAGTCCACTCCAAAGGATGGGAGGGGTTCACGTTCTCAGACAGCATTGCCGCAATCAGCATTCTCCTTATTCTCAGTGCGGCCTTTTTCTCTGCAATCATATTCATCTACCGGAATACCGATTCCATTATGGAAAAGGCGGGGCAGGAAGCACGGGCGGGCAGAATTATGCAGGCCGCTGAACAGATGTCCAGCTCAATTTCCCTGCCCTACTGGGCGAACGTGGAACACTCAGTTGATGTGGAGGCCGCATCTGTGCAGTTCCAGGGAGGCTACGCCCTGAATCTGGAGGAGAATGGGCTGCGCTTTATCTTTCCGGAAGGAGAACTTCTGTTTGAAATCTCGTTTGAAACAGACTTGGAAGAACTTCGCTACAACGGCCGTGCGGTGGGTGTGCTGATACAGCTTGTCGATCCCCGAAAGCCTTCTACGCCTGTCTATTCAATTCCCATAATTCCCGCTTCCTACCCTCTGTTCCCTGCCGGAACATCAGGGAAAGAAGCGTCCGCTTTTCCCGGTGCCGATGCATCTGAAGGAGAGCGCAGGTGAAGCACACTCGTTATCCGAGGCTCACAGAAAGATCCTGGCAGGGCGCAATCAGCCCCATCGTATTCATTTTTGTTCTGGTAATTGCCCTGCTCATGGGGGCGGCCGGCATCGGCATGAGGTTCATTCAGCATGAACATATTGCCTTCGCATCTGCGGCAGCACAGAAGCAGAGCAGCAGTGAACCGGTACTGTATGAAGTGGCCGAAGCTCTTTTGCCGGTGCTGTATGAATCTCTCGCTCCCCTTCCAAACTCTCCCCACGGGGAGCTGGAGGAAGCGATGGATGGGGCCCTGACTCGGATACTCAACGACATGAACGACAAAATGGGACAGGCCCCGGACAGGGAACAGCTTGTATGGAAGCTGAAAGATATCTCCAGCCGCCTGCCTGTGAACTGGGTGCACCCCAAGCTTCTGGATCAGGATGATCTTTCCTTTATCTTTCGGGATGGAGCCGGAAGTGAAATGTTTCGGGACATGCGAGCCGAATCTGGACCGATTGTGGATATTCAGCCCCACTATACTGATCTGTTCAGCCAAGATGCCTTGGGAACCCTCGTTACCGCCTACGCTCCGGCAAATATTAATGTAAGCTATCCTGACAGCATCCGACAGCTGGCCGAATTGCGAAGCGGGGATTCCTCCTTTGCCGACCAACTGTTTGAACAAATACAGGAAGGCCTGACAGAAAAGACTGTCTGGAAAGAACGTGATATGCCCCGGCTTCTCAGTCCCTACGGTGAGGAGCTGCAGGGGCTTGTGACCACAAAGGGCACGATGAACGTAAACTACATTCCGGAGGAAATCCTTCGGGCGGTTCTATATTATCCGTACGGGAATGAATCCATAGCTGAGTTTCGCCGCGCCTATGATGAGATTCTCACCCTTCGGGAACGTCAAAGTGTAGATAATATGCTTCTCAAAGATATGCTCTCCCTGGAAGAGGTTACGGAAGATCATCCCTTGGCAGAGCGGGTGCTGGGGTATCTGGGAGACAGAACCTGGTTCTGGATGTTTACACTGGAAAGCGGCGATCTTTCGCTTGAAATTCTGTTTGTACGGCTTGGTATGGAAACCGACAAAGACGGCAGGAATCCGGGGGCCGAGGAGACGGGGACTGAAGAAACGGGCGGTTTGGAACAAACCCGGTTTCAAATCATATCGCAACGGATGGTTACCGAATAATCGGTATCCCCATGAATTCCGCTTTATTTCTGTATTACCCCCACATTAATACACCCACATTAAAATGAGCTGTGCTACAGTATACCCCCCCGCAAGAAACGGGACAAACGGAACCTTCTGTGAATGCTGCCAATCGCCAACTAACCGCTTTTTTCCTGATACACGTATAATGAAAATATAGCACAGTCCCAGCCAACCGCTGATGAGCAAACCAATCGACCACACATCCGGTTCAAACAGCATCGCAAACAGAAACAACAGCTTCACATCCCCCGCACCGATTTTTCCCCGAAGCAGCAACCAAAGAGCCAGAACCATCAGAGCAAGGACGGCAATTTCAACCATGGCAAAAAAATCCATGCGGAACAGCAGGATATGAATCAATGCCCCGAATAACAAAAAAAACGCAGCCGGAGGGTGTACCAGTTGATGCCTGATATCGTAGATGGACAGCCAAACGGCCAAAGGAAGAAAAAATGCCAGACGCAAAACTGCCGCCCACCCGACATAATCTTCAAGCATGATTCCTCCCTTCTGGGAACCACCGTACTCTAATTTGGAAGAAAAATGAACCATCATGTCGGTGGGGGCGGATACTCCTTTGTGCTGCAGTATTTTCTTGTTGACGGCTTCTGCATACGGGCGTAAAATCACATAACCTGTTGAGCCAGGTTCACAGGTTAGTTTTGTCTGTTAGGAGGACGAAAATGGGGAAAAAATTAATCGTTTTGATAATCGTGGCGATAGTGTTGCTGGGATCCTGCATGCAGCCGGTGATTCCCGGTCAGACAGCTACAGAGAGCAGCATATCCCGATCAATAGCTTCAAACACAGCAGAACTCAGCTCACTGTTGGGCTCCGCATCGCCAGGGGACGTAATAGAATTGGAATCCGGTGTTTACAATATTCCGCGCAGCAGTATTCAGCTAAGTGACGGCCAGGGAGGTACAGTAACAAGAAGCTGGTATTTCCATGCCGATGTCGATGGAACTGAAACCAACCCGATAACCCTCAAAAGCAAGAACCCATCGAACCCTGCCATTCTTGAAGGAGATGGATGGAATGAGAACGGATATGTACTCTACATAACCGGCGATTACTGGAATGTTGAAAACATAATTGTCCAGGGAGGAGCCAAGGGACTCATACTTGATAATTCCAATGGAACTCAAGTACAAGGCGTAGAAATTCGCGATATTGGACAAGAGGGGCTTCACGTTCGAGACGGTTCACTAAATACAGTTATCGATGGCATCGATCTTCACGATGTAGGCAAAAAGAACGACGGTTTCGGCGAAGGTGTTTATGTGGGCTCAGATAACTCCGTCTGGAAGGAAGGCGATGGAAGCAACACCGGTGAAAATGGATATCTATACAGCCGGGAAGTACACAATACCATCATCAGAAACTCAACTATAGGACCGAATATTACTGCAGAACCCTTTGATATCAAAGAAGGAACAACCGGAACAATAATTGAAAACAATATAATTTATGGTTCAGGGGTTTCTGGACAAAACTATGCGGACAGCCACATAGACTTGAAAGGAACATGGGCAGTCGTTCGATACAATACAATCTATCAATCCGGGAATAGCAACATCAAGCGGGCAATTATGATTGTTCCCCGCCAAAATTCTGGTGTAGACGACCAATTTACTGCTCATCATAATTACATTCATGATAATGATTTTACCCTGAATAGCGATGTTGATGTTGCAGTGGCAAACTCCGGTTCAGAAGAAAACTATGCCTGGAACAACACTCGTATTCCCGATGCGGGGGATTGGTATAATAGCAGAATAATTGAAGCTCAACCGCCAAACTATGAACCCGGAGACAATCCGGATACTGAACCTGAACCAGACCCAGATCCGGACACTGAACGCCACAACCTTCCAGGAACAATCCAGGCTGAAGATTTTTCCCACATGAGCGGTATTCAGACCCAGCCCACTAGTGATGTAGGCGGAGGCGAAAATGTTGGTTGGATAACAAGCGGCGATTGGATAGATTTTGAAGTCGATGTTGCCTCGTCAGGTTCGTACGAGGTGACATATCGGGTGGCATCTTTATCTAACAACATTAGATTTTCTCTCAAGAGTGGCAGCACTATCCTGGACACGGTTAACAGCGCAACCACCGGTGGATGGCAAACCTGGAAAACGGTAACGAAAACAGTTACCCTCTCGGCCGGGGAACATACTCTACGTATAGCAGCAACCGGCAGCGGATGGAACATAAACTGGATAGCGTTCAATGAGGCTGAAGATTCTTCTGGTGGAGAGGATGGCGGTTCTGACGGTGATATTACCGTGCTAACTTCGGCAGATAAAGAAGTAGATTTCACAGTTAACGGAA
The DNA here is from genome assembly GCF_059431795.1 of Salinispira sp. Lineage (NCBI taxonomy): Bacteria > Pseudomonadati > Spirochaetota > Spirochaetia > Spirochaetales > Spirochaetaceae > Salinispira > Salinispira sp. Next base: position 2,022 of record NZ_JBXWXS010000032.1, on the reverse strand, counting down.
CAAGAGAATTTCAGATACCAAGCGAAAGCAACGGCGTACTCCAGGTCTATAAACCATGGCAATCTGATGTACAGGTTTCGATAAACGGCGGAAGCTTTCAGCCTACTCCAGAAGACTGGGGAGGGAAGTTTAATGTCCCTGCCAATAGCACTCTAAGCGTCAAGGTCCAGACACAGTCATCAATGGATATAGCATTTAAGTGGTGGTAGGACTTGACCGGCGACCTTGGATTGAAAGGCAATCAACGGCGGAAGGGAGAATTCCCTTCCGCTTTATTTCTGCAATTATGCCGGTGCGGTACTGCCACGGGTTATAAGCCTAAGTTTTGATTTTTTACTCACTGATTGGCCATTCAGAATGCCTTGAGTAAAGGCATGGATAATCGTCTTCCCGTCTTCGAAGAAAGATATTGAAATGCTGGATAAGTCCGGATATAAGTCAGAACAAAACGGATAGTCATTTATCCCGATTATCGCAAAATCCACTGGAGCCTTGAATCCCAGAGTAGCTGCTGCCCGCATAAAAAACATTGCAATCACATCATCCACTGCAATGAATGCATCAATAGCCTGTATATTTATTTCAGCCACCTGTGGCAAAATAGTTTTATATATAACTTCTCGTTTGACATTCTTTGGAAAATCTAAATTTACAACTCCACTAGGCGCAAGGGTCAGCCCATGCTCCACAGCCAAAGAAGATATCAGTTTAACCCGCTGCAGGCGCGGAGCATTTCCATTTGCATCACCAATCAGCCCGATCGTCTTATGACCGCATTTCCGGAGATGTTCAAGTGCCATGTTAATGATCGATTCCTGAGAATACACAAATGAATTCTCACAAAAATCCGGGTTTGACAGATTTGAACCATAGAAAATATAGGGAATGCCCAATGCATCAAGATCCGAATATGTCTGAGTAAGCGGATCGGGGTTGGAATAAAAAATTATACCGAACAAATGTTGATAAATCAGAGAGATGTCCGGAAGGATATGAGAAAACTCATCAGGGCTGATTGGTATGACGATAAAATTATTTCCATGATGCTGACATTCACCATATAAGCCGGATAAAAACTCCAATTGGGCATAGCGGTGATTCTGGAAGGGATTTTCATCCTGAACCGAAACTACAAGGATCTGACGCTTCTTAATAGTCGGAGAAATAAATGTACCCTTACCGTTTACACGGTAAATAAACCCCTCTTCCACCAGCTTTTGCAGACTCTGTCGGACTGTTGTCCGGTTTACATTGAAGCGTTTTACCAATTCCTGTTCAGAGTAAAACCTGGTGTGGGGCTTAGGTTTCTTTTCCCTGATTTCCGAAAGAAGCGAGTAGTGGAGTTGTTTGGTTTTTGTTAGTTCTTTAAACAAATCATTCATGGTTGATATTACGATGTTATACCATTGCACTGCTTCATACAATATAGAAAGGAATTTTCACACTTTACCATTGAATACATATTCAAGCTATGCCAATGTCCAGCTGCATGGTATGAATACTTGCCCATGCTTCCGGGGAACACAGTTTTTAAATTGTCTTAGCCCGTAAAAGCTGCATACCTGGTAACTGTGTTGTCAATAACGGTATAAGAGTTCCGCTTTTCAACGGTTTCAGAATTCCGCTTTTTTGGGGGTATTCGATGGATTCTCAGGCACGTATCAGGGAGTTGTTTTAAACCACATATGTCCACCTTATGGGCACGTATGGTGTAGAATATTTATTACGTGATTCTGGGATACGGGAAACCACAGATTGTTATTGAATTATATTAGATTGATGCGCTTGATTCGCGCCTTTGGTTGCATAGGCGAACAAGCGGCACATGCCGCTGACCAGCCTTTGGTTTCCTGCAGAACGGCTGCAGCCTAAGCAATTGTCTTGGTTTATGAAACGTCGTATACTTGTGTCTATGGCAGAACGAAAGCCCTGGGACAGTGCATATAAATTCCTTTTCTCAAGCAAGCAGGTATTTCATCAGTTTCTCACCCGCTTTGTGGAGGAGGATTTTGTGCAGGGGTT
>NZ_JBXWXS010000031.1:0-275788 GCF_059431795.1 Salinispira sp. | reverse complement strand
ACATTCACAACCCGGCCGCTGACCAGGCTTCCCAGTACAACATCACATGCTGCAAAGCTGAGCAGGGTGATGACCGCCAGTGCGGCGACTATGATTGGTTTCGTGTGTTTCATGGATTACCTCCCGTCCCCTGTGGGGGACTTGTTCGTAATATACTGCGCATTATAGTGAATTCAACAAACCCCGTTCAAAAAAGTGACACCGAAATATTTTTTTCTCAGGAGCTGGGAGGGAGCCGCATGTTTGGTCGCGGTTTGCCCGGGGGGAATACCGCGGCTGAATAAATATTGACATTCCGCGGATTTTTATTCAATACTGGGCATTCCCGTGACGTTGTATCCTGGAGATTTCCTCGTCAGATTCAACGGACGTTTGTAATACCTTATGAACGGATCGTGTAAGGATGAAGCGTGATGCATAATGAAACGGGACGCATATAGGAGCAGCAGCGTATGGCCGATACAGATACCCAGAGGGCAATTCTTCTTTTATCCTGTCCGGATACCCGGGGGATTGTTGCCGAGGTGAGCTATTTTATTACCACATACAATGGAAATATTCTGGACTCCCAGCAGCATTCGGACCCGGATACCCGCACGTTTTTCATGAGGGTGGAATGGGATCTTGCAGATTTCACCATTGCGGCGGAGAAGATTGCTTCGGCATTTGATCCTATTGCCGAGAAATATTCCATGGACTGGAGAATTGAGTTCAGTTCCCGGCAGCACCGAATGGCGATTTTTGTAAGCCAGTATGATCATTGCCTTTATGATCTCATTCTCCGCAACAGGGAAGGGGAGACCCACGCGGATATCCGCTGCGTCATCGGCAACCATGAAAAAATGCAGGGGATTGCCGATATTTTTGATATTCCGTTTTATCATATGAAGGTGAGCAAATCCAATAAAGCAGAGGTTGAGAAGCAGCAGCTTGAGATTCTTGAGAAGGAACAGATTGATGTGATTGTCCTTGCCCGCTACATGCAGATTCTCAGCGATGAGTTTGTATCCCATTATCCGAACCGAATTATTAACATTCACCATTCGTTTTTGCCCGCATTCATCGGCGCCAAACCATATCATCAGGCATATCGGAGAGGTGTGAAGATTATTGGTGCTACCAGTCATTATGTTACCGCAGATCTTGATGAAGGACCCATTATCGCTCAGGATGTTGCACGGATAAGCCACCGGGATTCTGTGAAGAATCTTGTCGCCCGGGGAAGGGATCTTGAAAAGCTGGTGCTCACCCGGGCGGTGAAGCTCCATCTGGAACATCGAATCCTGCCGTACGGGAATAAAACGGTGGTATTCGATTAGCAGCAGGATACATACGGAGGGGATGCATGAACACGGAAATTGAAATGAAAGCGTGGGTCGATAATCCTGAGCAAACCCGCAATGTCATACTGGATATGGGCGCATCCCTACTCAGAACGTATGAAAAATCAGACAGCTACTTCGCTCAGACCATTCCACAGGCTGGAAACCGGGATGTACGGCTACGGATGGACGGCACGTCGGCCATCGTCACCATGAAGGACAAAAAACTCCATGAAGGTCTTGAGACCAACAGCGAACGGGAATTCACGGTTTCTGACCCGGAAAACTTTACCTTTCTCCTGGAGAACTCCGGCTACCGGCTGAAAATCACTAAACAGAAAAAAGGCACAGCATACCAATATGGGGAATACCTGCTGGAGCTTTCTCTTGTCCGGGGTTTGGGCTGGTTCCTGGAAATTGAGCGGGTGGTTCCCGGTAATGCTCCGGCTGAGCAGGTGGAGCAAAGCAGAGAGGAAATACAGAACATATTCAGCAGCCTGGGAATACCCGAAACTGCCGTGGAAAGCCGGCGCTACACCCAGATGTTGGAAGACCAAATTCTGGAAGACTAAATGCCTGAAGACCAGAAACTAGAAAAACGGAAGCACTGACCCGCGGGCGTCACACAATCACCCAGCTACTGTTCCACTTTCGTTTCGCAGTTATCCAGCCGTCGCTCCAAAGGCCTCCCTATAGGTTTTTCAGAATTCTCTTCCCATCCTCAAGCTGGGCCTTCGCCGCTTCAGACCAGCGGTACATATGGCTCTCTTCAAAAGTACCTCTGGGTTTTCTTGGTGGCATGTTGCGAAACTGAAGCAGCTTTCGAATTTCGTGTTCTGCGGCGGTGAGCCGGTCTGTATTTCCCCGCTTCAGAAGCCGTGTGGTGGGCAGGTCCTCCAGGGCTTCGTTAAACCACAGTGCATCATCTAGCTCATCTACCCCCAGCTTCAGCCTGAACTCAACCTCCAGCCGGTGATCCCCTGCCACTCCGTTGGGTCTTGGGAAGGTATTGGCCACCGTCGCTTCGGTCTCGGTATTTCCGGAAGAAAGGATTTCCTCCAGTTCCATCTTTACAAGCTCCCAATCGTGGAAATTCCGTCTGCTGTAGGTGGCAAGGTATTTATATATCTTTTCCGCCGCAGCCATGAATCTCCGGGAATTGTCGGCAATCTGCAGTTCGGGTTTCAGACGGGGATCCAGCCAGCTCAGGTTCCAGATATCCGGGTTCCGGCCAATCTGGGCATGCCCTGCTGGAGGAATGGGATTAAAGTTCTCTATCCGGTTGATGCCGCTGTTCCGCCCGAGAAAATTCTGGTGGGCCCAGCTGTCGGCATATGTGTGAAGAGCGATTCCCACCCGGTAGGGGTTGCGGGTTTTCAGCGCTTGTATGAGAAGTTCCTTCGCCGGCGGGGAATTGGGTATAACCAGTTCAGCTGTTTCAGGCCGCTTCCCCTTAAGCCGGTCCGATGCCAGTGGAGCGTTCCCCGAAGGAAAAAAATGGAAGGGTATCCACACTTCATCTTCCTGGGATTTATCCCAGAATCCGAAGTGGTGGGTGGGCTGAATGACGTAGGGCGCTGAAGCGCCGGTATCAACCTGGACGGGGATGAGGGAGCGGTCCACCAGCTGACTGGAAAATGCAATAATCTCCGCATTATCCTCGTCAATTCCCCCTCGCAAAGCCAGGAATTTTACTGCATAATAATGAAAAATCCGGTTCATACCAGCAATGTACACAATTTTCGGAGTCCAATGAAGATATTTAGCATTCCCCAGACCATTGATGTAATCTGTTTTGATATTGACAGCACCCTCTACACCCACCCCGGCTATGCCGCCCATCAGTACGATGTGCTCTATGATGCTCTGTCCCGGCATCTGAGGCAGAATGATGACGGCCTGCGAGAACAACTGAGAGAACAAATAGAGGCTTGGAGAATAGAGCAGGCCGGAGGGACAGAAGGGAATAAACCCTCCCTGGGTACGGCGTTCACCCATTTCGGTGCGGATATTTCCCTGAGCATCCGCTGGCGTTCGGAATATATTCGCCCGGAAGATTATCTTCAGCCAGATGCCCGGCTGAATGAAACCCTGAGCAGCCTGTCGTCAATCTGCGGCCGGCGTTCAATTGAGAATCATCTTTGGCAACCCGGAGATCCTGAGAGCGGGAGCCGGGAGTCATTGGGGGGCGCAGTGGTATTTGCCGCGGTAACCAATAATCCGGTGGATATTGCCCGGCGCACCCTTCACGCCCTGGGCGTGGAGCGTCACTTCTCCCGCATTGTGGGGCTGGATACCGCAGGGAGGTCAAAGCCCGAATCCCCCCACTACGATCTTGCCCTAGGTTCGAGCGATCCCTGCAATGCTCTTGCAGTGGGGGACCGCTACCATGTTGATATTCAGCCCGCCCTGGAGCGGAAGATGGGGGCCGTGCTTGTGGACGGGGTGGAAGATGTGTATGAGCTTCCCCGTATTATTCGTGCCTCACAGCAAAATCAGTGATTGGATCACACAAGGAGCCGAGATATGGGTGACCGACGGTATAATTTTTTTCATGTGGAGGAGAGTTTCCGCAGAGTGCTGCGGCATTCCAGCCTGCTGTCCCATGCTGAATGGGAATTCCACCTGCTAATTAACCCCGGAGCCGGTGGCTTCAATCTGGCCGGTTTGAGGCAAACCTTCTCCGGATCCCTTCCGGAAGGGATCCGAACGCTTATTGAAAGCAGCATGGAAGCGGTACAGGACCGGAGCGAACAGTGCCGGGATGAGGAGGTGGAGCTGTATCTTCATCTCAGCGCATATCCCGGACAGGCGGGGCACACCGCAGCCACAATTGCCGAGTCCGCACGCCACTCGGATTTGAAGGTCATGATTGTAAGCATCGGCGGAGACGGAACCCATCGTGAAATTATGGACGCCCTTCAAGGATATGAGGATCTTGAATCCTCTTCCGTGTGTTTGTTCCGGTTTCCCTTAGGCTCGGGCAACGATGCCGCGGATGCCAAAACCCCCCAGGACGCCTGGCGGCTGCTCCTGGAGGAAGGGGGCAGCCATCGTTCAAGGGCGCTGGAAATTCGCTACGCTTCCAGGAAACTCCGCTATGCATATAATATTGCCAGTATCGGCATAGACGCACACATTGTACGGCTGACGAATCATCTTAAAGACCGCCTTCCGGGGAATTTCTATAAATTTGTAACAGATATTTCCGTACCCTTTTATCCGAGAATTTACCGTATCAGAGATGTGGTGGTGAAAGGTCAGGATGGGGAGGGGAAGCAGATCAGCCACAGGTTTCCCCTGGGGCTCCTTGCAATGGGGGTGAGCGGTGGCCGCACCTACGGTCACGGGTTGAATATTCTTCCATCAGAAGAAAATCTCTGCGCAATCCGGCTGGGGGGACTGGGAAAAAATATCAGAATGAAAAAAGCCCTCTATGAGTCACGCCACGGCGAACTGGATTTTGTCACCCTGTACAGCTGTAATGACTTGAGGGTTGAGTATCCCGGTGCCGTGCCTATACAGTTTGACGGCGAGGTGGAGATGCTCGACCCCCGGGATTTTCCTTTGAACATGCGTATTGTGGACACCGGGATTCCCGTATTCTCTCTGCCGGATAATCCGGAAGCCTAAAAGTCGTAATACTTGTGTGCTTCCACGAAACTGTGAAAACCCGCTTCCCGGATGGTTTCCCGGTAATCGTTATAGTTGTCCGGATAGTGCATGAGCAGAGTTTTTGCCTTAATTTCCGGATCCAGGGTTTTCAGATCTTCGAAGGGGGCGTGCACGCCGCCGGGGAAGAACTGAACATCGTGGAAGATATGTTCTATTGGAAATCGGGACGTGATGGTTTCCACCATGCTCCGGTCAAAGCGGGTATCGCCGCTGAACAGAATTTTCCTGTCGATAATTAATCCGGTGCTGTACGCGCTGTCTTTCCAGCTTTCCGCGCTGTCCGGGTAATGCATGGTTCGAAAGAGAATGAGGTTGAAACCCGCATAATCGATTTCCCAAGCATCCCGGTCCAGACCCCGGTATTTTTTCGGATGATGGGGAACAAAAAAATCTTCAAAGCCCAGAAATCCGTGTTTCTTGGATTCGTTCCATGCGGAGCCGCCTTTAAGACTGTCGTTCCAAAGGAGCTTTTCATATTTGGGGGTGATCACAATATGGGGTTTTTGTTTTTTCACATACCGACCCAAGAGGATGGCTTCTTCCAGCCCTCCAATGTGGTCAGCATGGGAGTGGGTGATGAGGAAATTTTTGATATCGGTTACCCCATGCCCCAGCTGATACAGAGCTTCAGGCGCACGTGTACCGCAGTCGATCATAATGTGCCCATCGCCCTTAATTAAGAGATAATTGTTCTGATAATTTTTCTTTGTAAATGCACTTCCCGTACCCACAGGGAAAACAGTCAGCTGACCATCATTCTGCAGTTGAAGCGTACCTTCCAGTTCCCGTATTTGCAAAAACGATTCCTTTCTTATGTATTACTGCACAGTATAAATCTATAAGACATATCAAGTAAATGTATAATTTATTAAATTCGATTATACCTTATGAACAATATACACCTGAGAGCTCCGGCTTTCCAGAAAAAACGCCAATAAGTGAATGATTATTCGCGTATTTCCCGCTCTTTCCAAAGGGAGACCATGCGAGAAAATTCAGCCTCCCCGCCGCACTCTTGGAGAATATGATGAAACTCAATCCCATCTGAATCCTCACGTACAGTTCGAACCTGGGACACCAGGACCTGATCCAGGACCGCCTCCCGCAGGTATTTTATCCGGAAACTGACCGGTTGAAACCGGGAGCGAAGCTCAGAGGGAATGGCTTCCACCCCTCCGGCGATATAGCGGATATTGCTTACGTGGCCGTTGAAGTCTATGTCATAGGAGCGGATGGGCTGGCAGATGCTCCAGGCTTTTTGCCCTTCCTCCCAGGGATGCCTCAGACCGCAGTCACCGTAGGCCAGCGGAGATGGGGCGTGTTCCAGCGAGGGCTCATGAAATCTATAACCCGGATACAGGGGGGAGTGGGGTTCGCCAAGTTTTGCGGCGTAGGCTGCGATTTTCTCCGGTTTATTTCCCGGAGTTCGTACAATGACCCAGCTGCTGCTTCCCTGGGCAATGGAAATGTCCCGATCGTCATATACCCGGAAATCTATGCTCAGGCGGAATCCCCGGATGCTGCTTACCCAGGTTTCCACGGTGACTGTGCTGCGCCATCGGGGCATATGATGCTGAAAATCGATGCATACATCGCTGAGCACCCAGGTGCGGCCCTGCTTCTGCAGATCATAGGCCGCCAACATATGATCCGCAAAATTTTGAGCCATGGTATCCTGAAAATAGGAGGCTATGTGGTAGGGTTTGAGACAGTAGTTCTCATCAATTTCAAAACCCCGCACCGTATATTCCCTGCTGAATTTCATGTAAGTCTCCTTGATTTCGGTCGGTTATCTGAGTATGTAAATCTGACTATGGGACAGATAATCCCTGCTGGGGAAAACTCCGGTCAGTTCAACGTTATGCTGTGGCGCATATCCGGAAGAAACCGGAATTTTTGACGAATGGTTTCAACTTCATTCAGATCGATCTCTGCGGTGAGCACTTCATCTTCACGGGGATTCCCGTTTAAAGGGATGGTTCTGCCGTCAGGGGCTGCAATCATGGATTCTCCGGAGTAGACAACGCCGTTGCCGTCTGTGCCCAGGCGGTTAACAGCGGCAACAAAGCACTGGTTCTCCACAGCCCTGGCGGTAATTAATGCCTTCCAATGGCTGATCCTGGAGACGGGCCAGTTGGCAATAATAACTATGAGATTGCTCCGGACGGCATTCACCCGGAACATTTCCGGAAAACGGAGGTCATAGCAGATTCCCGGACTGATCCGCAAATCTTTATATGTGAATATTTCACCGCTTGCGGTCCCAGCGGCAAAGTGGTCCTGTTCGTTCACATAGCTGAACGGATGAATTTTCTTATAATCTCCGATTCGCTTCCCCCGGGGGTTCATGAACAGGGCTGAATTAAAAAAATGACCCCCTGTTGATTCAACCGTACCGGCAATAAGGGCTGAATCGCAGGCAGATGCCGCATTTGAGAACGTCTGCACGGCCCGTTTCTGAACTTCAGCTGTGAAAATCTCGGGGTCCATTCCGAAGCCGGAGGTGCACATTTCCGGGAAAATGATGAGATCACAGTCCCCGGGAAGCCGATCGGAGATGCGGACAAGGGCGGGAAAATTTTCTTCGGGATTCAGCCAATGGGGTTGAAATTGAACCATGCAAAGTTTCATTGCTACCTCCAAAAATATAGTACTATCCAAATCCTTGTGCTTCAAGGAGTTGGAGATATTTTTCCTTGCGGATATGGTTTTCTGTAGTAAAATTATCAGAACCCCACTGCGGTTTTGGGGACCGCAGAGCTAGGGCCGGATCTGGAAAGGTTTCCATTTTCGGTTCATACACCGGGTACAGGGGGGACGTAAGCGGTGTAGGCAGATAGAAACAGCTATCCAATTTTTGTGGGCCGCATGTTTGGTTTTTCAGCTTTTTCAGGAGGAGTAATGCACCCGAAACATCAAGGGCGTAAATTCGCAGTAGTATTCAAAATAATGCTGTTTGGCATAATGGCCGCAGCATTGGTTTCATGCAGCAATGTGGTATTAAATGAGGGCGGAAACAGTCCCGCCTCTGAGCTTGAGCCTCTCAGCCGGAACGTGGAGGGCGGAGATCTTCCGGAGATTCCTGTCTATGAGGTGAACCCCACAATTTACCAGGCATTTTACTGGGATGCTTACCCAGGACTCTGGACACAGCTGGAGGATATGGCGGCACCTTTGGCGGAAGCGGGGATTACCGATATGTGGCTGCCACCTGCGGCAAAAGGGTTCTCGGGAACCTACAGCGTGGGCTACGACGTGTACGACTTCTGGGACCTGGGCGAATTTGACCAGAAAGGCACCGTCCCCACACGATACGGCACCAGGAGCGAACTGGATGATGCCCTGCAGGCTTTGGATAGTATGGGAATTGACGCATATTTCGATGTGGTGTTCAATCACCGAATGGGTGCAGACCGGCAACAGTACATCGACGGATTCGGCGATGTGTGGAGCGACTTCGACCTGAACGGACGGGACGTATACTACACCCCTGAGGCTTGGGGAAGCCTGTACCATGACTTTGACTGGGATTGGACAGCCTTCAATGGCATAGACGGACAGCTGTTCCCCGGCAAGTACTGGGGCAATAACTATCACTGGCCCTACCTGATGGGCAACGACGTGGACCACAACCGGCCGGAAGTTGCCGATGAAATGAAAGCCTGGGGTGAGTGGATTATTGAAGATGTGGGCTTCGACGGATTCCGTATGGATGCGGTTGCTCACGTGGACAGCGATTTTACCCGGGACTGGGTGAATTATGTGCAGGCGGTTACCGACAAGGATGTGTTTTTTGTGGGTGAAGCCTGGGTAGGCGATGTGGGCGGATACCTGGACCATGTGGGTACCGGTCATCTCAGTGCCTTTGACTTTGCCTTGAGGGAAGATTTTGTGAGTCTCAGCAGCGGAAATAAAGATATGCGCTGGTGGGGCGGCTTGGTGAACAGCGACAAAGGATCACAGGCAGTAACCTTTGTTGATAATCACGACACCAGCCGGGAAGGAAATCCTTACGGAAATCCCCAGGTAGTAAACTATAAGAATCAGGCCTATGCCTACATTCTCATGAAAGAGCAGGGCGTACCCACCGTGTTTGCCCGGGACTATGAAGAGTTCGGCATGGCGCCGACCCTGGACACCCTCATTGAAGCCCGCCGCTATTTCGCCTACGGAACAGGACATGAGCAAAGCGCAAACACCGAAGCGGTGTACAGCTACGTTAGGGAAGGTCTGGACTCTGTACCGGGAACCGGACTGGTCATGCTCCTCTCCGGACGGGACTGGGGAATTCAGGAGAGTTTTGCCATCAACTCCCATCAGCCGAATACTGAATTTTACGATTACACAGGAAATGTGAGCGGAACTGTTGTAACCGACGCATCGGGCTATGGAAACTTCCCGGTAAATATCAGCGAAGGAAACGGATGGTCAATCTGGGTGCCCGTGGCGGATCAGAACCCTCCGCCTCCCGCAGGCTGGAGCCAGGCGTATTTCCGCGGAACCCCCAACTCCTGGGCCACCTCCGATATGGTGAAAAACGCCGATACAGGCCTTTGGGAATTCAGCGCGGTGTTCGGCGGCGACAACCCCCGTTTCAAGATCGACCGCTACGGGGACTGGACCGAAAGCTATCCCCAGGAAGATTATCTGATCACTGAAGGTTCAGGCGAGTACGCAATCAGCTTCGATGATGCGGGCAAAGATATCACCGTTGAAAAAATCGGTGACGGCGGCACGGGCAGCGTGACTATACATTATGCCGAGTACGAATATGCCTCAGAATATATCATTCATCCCTGGGACGGGCTGAGTGAAAATATCAGCATGAGCTACGACGGGTTTTATAACGACCGCCACTGGTGGTCCGCAACCCTGGAAAATGCCCCATCCAGTTTCATGTTCTGCTTCACCAACAGCAACGGCAGCTGGGACGGTGTGAACCGGGAATACAGCGGTCAGCAGGGTGATCTGTACGTTCTCCCCCAAGATTCGCAAGTGTATGAACTCAGACCATAGACATGCACACCTGCTCAGGTCCGGTTCGTTATGAACGGCCGGCCTGCGGCAATTATACGAAAGACGTCCGGTACCACGCCGGGCGTCTTTTTTGTGGCGAAATCGGGAAAATCAGGGTAGAGTCGTAAATGCGGCATCGGTCCGACGCATGAGCATCATGGGGGAGAGCAGGGTATGAAATCGAATCTGAACAGGTTCACCTACGGTTTGGGCACCATCGGCAGGGATATGGTCTATTCCCTGGTAAGCATGTATCTGATTTTTTATTTGTCGGATATTCTTCAACTGAGCAACAGTGCCCTGGGCTGGATAACCACCATCATTGTGGGAGCCCGCATTTTTGATGCCATGAACGATCCGTTAATGGGAATTATTGTGGATAACACCCGTACACGCTGGGGGAAATTCAAGCCCTGGATCAGTTTCGGGGCGGTCAGTTCGGCGCTGTTTACCGTGCTGCTGTTTACCGACTTCGGATTCCGGGGAACGGCGTATACGGTCTCCTTTGCGGTCATTTACCTCTTCTGGGGAATTACCTATACGGCCAATGATATTTCCTACTGGTCCATGCTGCCCTCGCTCTCTGTGAGTCAGAATGAGCGGGAAAAGCTTGGGGCTTTCGCACGAATATGCGCAAACCTGGGGTTGTTCGCAGTGGTGGTGGGAATTGTTCCGGTAACCACTGCCCTGGGAGAAAGCCTGGGCAGCATGAAACAGGCGTATTTTGTGTTCGCATTGATTATCGCGGGAATACTGATCGCAGGTCAGAGTATTACCGTGTTCGGGGTGCGGGAACCCCGCTCCATGTTTCAAAATTATCAGCACACCACCCTGAAAGGACTGCTGGAAGCAATCTTCAAGAACGACCAGCTTCTGTTTACCGCCGTCTCCTACTCGCTGTTTATGATCGGCTATGTGACCACCACCAGCTTCGGCCTCTATTTTTTCAAATACGCCTACGGCAATGAGAGCATGTACTCCATTTTTGCCCTGGTGCTGGGTGTGAGCCAGATTACCGCTCTGCTGATCTTTCCCCTGATTAGTAAGCGCATACCCCGACGGCGCTTCTACAGCATCGCAACGGTTCTGGTGCTCCTGGGCTACGTGGTATTCTTCTTCGCACCCATGAATATGATCTATATCGGAGCGGCGGGTATTCTCCTCTTTGTAGGCCAGGCGTTTATTCAGCTGCTGATGCTCTTGTTTCTCTCAGATACTATTGAGTACGGTCAGCGGAAACTCGGGCGGCGAAATGAAAGTGTCACTTTTGCACTCCAGCCCTTCATTAACAAGATCGGAGGCGCAGCGGCCTCAGGGGTGGTAGGGGCCACCATTATTATTTCCGGAATAAATGATGCCCAGACCGCCTCTGATGTGAGTGCACAGGGGTTGCTCATGATGAAAGTAGCCATGATGGTTCTCCCGCTGATTCTCATTGTGGCCGGCTACATTATCTACCTGAAAAAGTATAAAATCAGCGAGGAATACTACGCTGAAATTATCAGCGATCTGGAAAAACGGGGCGACTTAAACCTCAATGCCGCAGATTCAAATCAGCGGCCGGACAGCGAGAGTCAGGAATAATCAGCTGCAAGAGCTGAAGGAAATAATACGGAGAAAAATATTTGCGGGAGTTGGACAATTGTTGCTCCCGAAGATATATTTATATATATGAGTGCAATAACAAATATTCCGGAAATGAGTACGGCCATGAGTAACCAGCAGGTACGTCAGGAAGCTGCGGTGAACATTCTCGACAGCTCCCTGGACAGTGCCGAAGCTCAGGCTGAACAGTTAATACAGATGATGGAGTTCAAGGACCCCATGGTGGGAAATCTTGTGGATGTGAAGGCCTGAATTTCTCCGCAGGCACTGAATTACCTCTTCTCTAAAATCTGTTTTCTCCAAACTACTCGATGTTTTTGAATAGTGCTCCCATTATTCTCACCGCACATCTGTTTTACGTGGGCTTACGCTTTGAAACTGTCTACTAAAAAAATCAATGACAACCACTCCATATAGTGTTTTATTTAGAAAACCGTAGAAAAAAACACTATATATACTTGCATAATCAACTGAACTGTGGAAAGCTTGTTCTATCAGGTAATGCCGGACGCTGTTTTTGTGTCCGGCGGAAGACCGGTGAAAATCCGGCGCAGCCCCCGCTACTGTAATGCTGACGAAATCCAAGTGTGCCACTGGGAAACCGGGAAGGCCGGAAAGTAGGATGATGCAAAGCCAGGAGACCTGCCTGAACTACTCGAACGGGAGGTTCTTCATGAATTGTGCACTCACTGCATTTCCCTAGATCCAATTTTCAATCATCTCTGAACACCAGAACGGCCACATACCGGCGCAGGTTCATGTCCGTATTCGCAAGATGAAATGAATAGGATCAAAACAATGCAAACTCAATATTCTATATATGCCCCCACGGATGAGGGCACTGAGAACTCCTCTGTACCTGGAAATTTGAAATCCCGGGATGGAGGAGAAGTAAAATCCACTGACGCCGGGGGAAATTCAGCCCCGGTTCAGAGTCCCCGGCTCAGTGATCTGGAAGAATACCTTTCCGGTCAGCGTGATTTACTCAATCTCGAGGAATCTGCCCGTCTGGATCTGACGGGTATGACCCGAATGGTGCAAAAAAGTGCACAAAAAGATACCGCTCCGGAAGAGATTTTGAAACTCTGTGTACAGACAGCCGCAAGTCTCATAGAAGTAGATCCCAACTACGATGAGCTGGCCGCTCTTCTGTTGAGGCAAATTCACTACCGGAGACTGTTATCCCGGGAAGCCGGAAAACCAGGCTTTGAACGGGAATACCGGGAACGCTTCGTATGGAATTTACATCGAGGCCTGAAGAACGGCATTCTTGACCACCGTCTCGGAAATTTTGATGCTCGGCGTTTATCGGAAGAGTTGAAACCTGAACGGGATGGGAACATCCGCTATATAGGATGTGAGACCCTGAATGAGCGGTATCTGCTTCGTGATGGCGATGATGTACTGGAAAGCATCCAGGCATTCTGGATGCGTGTGGCAATGGGGCTTTCGATACGTGAAGATGAGCCGGAAAGGAGGGCCGTCGAGTTTTATCATATCATATCTACGCTTCGTTTTATTCCTTCAACACCCACCCTGTTTCATTCGGGTCTCAGTCATCCCCAGCTTTCCAGTTGCTACCTCTCGACGGTTCAGGATGATCTTAGCCATATTTTCAAAGTGATGGGAGATAATGCTGCATTATCCAAGTGGTCCGGAGGAATCGGTAACGACTGGACTCCAGTGAGAGGCACCGGTGCACTCATTAAAAGCACCCGGGTACAGTCCCAGGGAGTAATCCCATTTTTACGGATTGCGAATGATGTAACCGTTGCCATTAACCGATCCGGGAAGCGGCGAGGCGCAAGCTGCGCGTATCTGGAGACCTGGCATTACGATATAGAGGATTTTCTTGATCTTAAGAGGAATACCGGAGATGATCGGCGACGAACCCCGGATATGAATACCGCAAATTGGATACCGGATCTGTTTATGAAGCGGGTGGAAAATGCGCAGCATTGGACCCTGTTTTCCCCTGATGAAACTCCTGAACTGCATGAGCTGTACGGATCTGAATTCCGGAAAAAATACGAAGAGTATGAGAAAGCGGCTTCCAGGGGGGAGATCAGACTTTTTAAGCAAATTGATGCCGAAAAATTGTGGCGTAAAATGCTCACACGACTTTTCGAGACCGGGCACCCCTGGATCACCTTCAAAGACCCTTCAAATATCCGCAGTCCCCAAGACCATGACGGTGTTATCCATAACTCAAACTTGTGCACAGAAATCACCCTGAATAATGGTCCCGACGAAACTGCAGTGTGCAATCTGGGAAGTATTAATCTTGCAATCCATACCGATGAAAAGACCGGACTGGATACGGCTGCTGTGGGTGAAACGGTGACCGCAGCGGTACGCATGCTGGATAATGTGATCGATATTAATTTTTACCCGACAGATGAAGCAGCAGCTTCAAACCTGCGACATCGTCCGGTGGGGCTGGGTGTTCTGGGATTTCAGGATTCCCTTTTCATCCAGAATCTGGGGTTCCATGATTCCGCTGCCATTGAATTTGCCGACAGTTCCATGGAGGTAATCTCCTGGCATGCAATCCGGGCGAGTGCGCTGCTGGCAGCGGAGCGGGGATGCTATGAAAGCTTTCCAGGCAGTAAATGGGACAGGGGAATTCTCCCTCAGGACAGTATTGAGATCCTGGAGAAGGAGAGAGGCGTTCCGGTGGATGTGCCCAGAGGAGGACGTTTGGACTGGTCAGAACCCAGAGAACTCATTCGGCGGCACGGTATGAGGAATTCCAATCTGATGGCTGTGGCGCCCACGGCCACCATATCCAACATTGCCGGAACCTATCCATGCATAGAACCCGCTTATAAAAATCTGTATGTGAAGAGCAATATGTCCGGCGAGTTCACCGTTATCAATAGGTATCTATTCAATGAACTTCGATCCCTCGGACTGTGGGACAAGGAGATGCGAGAGCTGCTGAAATATTACGAAGGTTCCATTCAGCAGATAACCCGGATTCCCCTATACATCCGCAGAAGATATCTTGAGGCCTTTGAAATTGACCCGGGGGTACTGCTTGAATGCACGGCCCGCAGATCCAAGTGGATTGATCAGAGCCAGAGTCACAATGTGTTTATGCGCGGGAGTTCCGGTAAGAAGCTGGACGCACTTTACCGGCTGGCATGGCGAAAGGGGCTGAAAACGACGTACTACCTGCGCACCCTCGGGGTCAGCGGAATTGAGAAGTCCACCTTGGATGCCGGTACGTACGGCTACACTCAGAAGCGCCGTGAGACTGAGGTGGCATCTCCGGGTTCTGATATCTGTAGCCTTCTGGATCCTGACTGCGAGGCCTGCCAATGAAATTTTCCAACCTGAAGGAGTTAGAACATGGCAATTATCAATAATAACACCACAGACCCCAATAAAATTCTGCCCATGACCTATGACTGGGCTAGAAAGCATTATAAAGACGGAGTTGCCAACAACTGGGTTCCTGAAGAGATTCCCATGCAGGACGACATCGAGATGTGGAAATCCGGCCGTCTCAGTGACGGGGAAAGACGGCTGATTCTGTGGAATCTCGGATTTTTCAGCACTGCAGAAAGTCTCACAGCCAATAATATTGTCCTCAGCGTGTATCATCATGTGACAAATCCCGAATGCCGGCAGTATCTCTTGAGGCAGGCTTACGAAGAGGCCGTGCACACCGATACATTTATCTATTGCTGCGACTCACTGGGACTTGATCCCCATGATCTGTACGGGATGTATGAGCGCATCCCCTCCATTCGGCAAAAGGATCATTTTGTCATTTCCCTCACAGAAGGATTACTTGACCCGGGGTTTTCCACCCGGGGTGAGGGGAATATCCGCCGCTTTATCCATGACCTTATCGGGTATTACGTAATAATGGAAGGAATCTTCTTTTATGCGGGATTTGCAATGATGCTTGCCATGAAGCGTCTGAAAAAAATGGTGGGGATCGGGGAGCAGTTTGAATACATCATGAGAGATGAGAGCCTGCATCTTGCGTTCGGGGCAGATCTGATAAATACCATCGTTGCGGAAAACCCCCAGGTGTGGACTGCCGATTTCAAGGAGGAAATCCGTGATCTCATTGGCAGAGCGGTGGAACTTGAAAAAATCTATGCACGAGATGCATGTCCCGATGGTATTTTAGGATTCAATTCCCAACAGTTCTGTGACTATGTTGAGCACATAGCGGACCGCAGGCTGGAACGCATTCACCTTAAAAAAATGTACCATCGTGAAAATCCCTTTCCATGGATGAGCCAGTCAACAGACCTGGCCAAGGAAAAGAATTTTTTCGAAACACGGGTCACCGAATATCAGATAGCAGGAAATCTGGATTGGGATGATTAGTCCGTATCAGAACCACAGGAGCTTACAATGAAACAGAATAACCTACTTGATGTGAAACAAACCATGGAAGGGTACCTCGGCATGTCGGACTGGCGGGTGCAGGAAAATGCCAATGTAAATTACAGTCTGGGAGGTCTGATTCTCCACAATTCCGGTGCAGTCACCGCCAATTACTGGCTGAACAACGTGTATAGTCAAGAGATAGCCGATGCCCATAAGAGGGCCGCCATGCACATTCACGATTTATCCATGTTCGCCGGATATTGCGCTGGATGGTCCCTTCGTCAGCTGATCAGCGAGGGCCTTGGGGGGGTGGAGGGAAAAATTTCATCCGCCCCTGCCAGGCATCTCAATACCCTGGTGCAGCAGATGGTGAATTTTCTGGGGATTATGCAGAATGAGTGGGCGGGTGCTCAGGCATTTTCAAGTTTTGATACATATCTATCCGCATTTGTCCGGGCTGACGGGTTAGGATACCAGGAGGTTAAGCAGACACTTCAGAGTTTCATCTTCGGGGTGAACACCCCCAGCAGATGGGGCAGTCAGGCGCCGTTTACCAACATCACCATGGACTGGAGCGTACCAAAAGATATGGCAGGCTTGAAGGCAGTGGTTGGGGAACGCGAAATGGAATTTTGCTACGGTGAACTCCAGCCGGAGATGGATATGATCAACAAGGCCTTCATCGAATTGATGATTCAGGGAGATGCCTCGGGGCGGGGCTTTCAGTATCCAATCCCCACATACAATATTACCCGTGATTTTCAGTGGGAAGGAGAGAATGCCGCTCTATTATTTGAAATGACCGGCAAATACGGTACGCCGTACTTTCAGAATTTCATCAACTCCGATCTGAATCCGGAGGATGTGCGCTCCATGTGCTGCCGGCTTCAGCTGGATAAACGCGAACTCCGGAAACGGGGAGGGGGGCTGTTCGGTAGTGATGAGTTTACCGGATCCATCGGAGTTGTCACCATCAATCTGCCACAAATAGCACATCTTTCATCCGGAAGACGTGAGTTTTTTTTCCGCCTTGACTATCTTATGGATTTGGCGTGTCGAAGTCTGGAAACCAAACGGGATGTCGTGAACGGCCTCATGGATCAGGGACTGTTTCCGTATACCCGGAGGTACCTGCAGAGTCTGGATAATCATTTCGCTACCATCGGAATATGCGGAATGAATGAGGCAATGCTGAATTTCGACGGAAAAGACCTTACCCACCCCCGGGCCAGGGAATTCGCAGTGGAAATTCTCGACCATATGCGTCTGCGCCTGTCCGCATATCAGGAACGCACCGGAAATTTGTATAATCTGGAGGCCAGTCCAGCAGAAGGGGCTTCCTACCGCTTGGCCCTCCATGATGTGAAAAACCATCCCGGAATCCGCACCGGGGGTACCGTAGAGAACCCGTACTACACCAACTCAAGCCAGCTTCCGGTGGACGGCAGCAGGGATATTTTCGATGCGCTGGATGCCCAGGATGAGCTTCAGACCAGATACACCGGGGGGACCGTTTTTCACGGCTTTCTGGGGGAAAGCATCCAGGATTGGCGGTCCTGTGCCCAGCTGATAAAGACCATAGCTGAAAATTACTCATTGCCCTATTTCACCATCTCACCCACGTTTTCTGTGTGCTCTGAACACGGGTATCTGGATGGTGAAAGGGCAGAATGTCCGGTCTGCCAGAGAGAAACAGAGGTTTACAGCCGGATTGTGGGATATTACCGTTCGCTGAAAAACTGGAATGCCGGAAAAAAACAGGAGTTCAGGGAACGAAGAGAGTATGAAACCGCTGCAATCGGCGCAACCATCCGGGAACGGCGTGACCCGGACCAGCAGAAAAGTTCCGAAAGTCAACGAACGTATTCAGAAAAATCTCCTGAACTTTCGAATACCGTGGCCGGAACATCATCAGAAGAGCTGAAGCTTTTTCTGTTTCAAACACCAAGCTGCAGCCGTTGCCCTGAGGTGAAATCCCTGCTCAGGGAAGCAGGTATCGAGTACAATGCCGTGGATGCAGCATCTGCTGAGGGAACCGCTCATGCATTGAAGGAGGGGATTTCAACTGTTCCAACCCTCATTCTGAAAGACTCTCAAGGTGTACAGCTATGGCGGGGGAGTGACGCCGGGACAATTCGCAGGCAGCTGCCTGCAATCCGGGACGCCCTTCGGAATTATTCAGGTACGGTTCGCCCGACTCAAACGGTACCTGGAAATGCTTGAGCGTCTGGGAATCCAGAAAACCAGTTTGATCGATTTTCCGGGGAAGGTAGCATCGGTGATATTTACCGCCGGCTGCCCTCTATGCTGTCCTTATTGCCACAACCGTGAACTGATCTCATATATGCCCCCGGATTCATTCCTGCCTGCAGAAGAGGTTTTTGATCTTCTGAGGGCGAGAGGGGATTGCATTCGTTATGTGGTGGTTTCGGGGGGGGAGCCGCTGGTTCACCAAGACCTCATGGTGTTGTTGGATACACTCCACAATATCGGTCTCCAGGTAAAAATCGACACCTCGGGGGTGCTGCCCCATGCCCTTGAAACCGTGTTACAGCACCGGGCTGTCAAATATGTTGCCATGGACATCAAAACAGGATTGCATAACTATTACCTGGTTGGAGCCTCCAGGGATTCAGAAACTGCGGTTTCACAATCCATGAATTTGTTGAGAAGGTGGAAAGCCGCAGGGAATGGAGATTATGAGTTTCGAACGGTAATGGACCCGGAGATCGTCACCCCCGAGGATATAAAACTGATTGGTGAAATGATCCTTCCTGGAGAAACCTGGAGACATAACCCGCTGAAAAGCGGCTGAACACGGGAGGGGCGCTGGAAATACATGATCATGCATACACCTGAAGCTACCCCTGAGCCATGGCCGAATCCGGCGCGGTTCGGGGCACAACGTCCTCGGGTACATTCCATCCCTGTTCGGCAACCCATTTACGGTAGCTGCCCTGCGGATCGTATGCGGCGGCTTGTTTGGGAATAGTAAAATGGCGCACAGGCCGGGAATCCGCCCCAACTCCGGCGATGTATGCCCAGTTTCCCCAGTTTGAAAGGGGATGATAATCCAACAACAGGTACTCGAACCACCAGGCTCCCCACCACCAGGGGCAGTTCAGGTCGTGGATCAAGTAGCTGGCCGCACATTGCCGTGCCCGGTTGCTGGATTCACCGGTTGCATAGAGTTCCCTCATGATTGCATCTATAAAATCCTGACCGGTGGTTCCCCGTACCCAGCTGCGAAACCTGTGCCAGATATCTTTATCGCTTCTCCATGTATTGTGCAGACCCGGGCTTTGTATCATTTTAAATCCCCGTGGAGTAAACATCTTATCTCCCACAGAAAGGAAGAGGTAGTAGTAAAAGTCCCGCCATAATAATTCAAAAATGAGCCAGTAGGTGGATTCATTTGCCACCCGCTGCTGCTCATATTCCCGTATACTTCGTCCTACATCATGGGCGTGCAGCGCATTTACGGCAAGCCATTTGGATAGACGGCTGGAGTAATTTCCCGGCCCCAGTCCGTTGCGGGTCTCCTTATAACGGGAAATTGCATCGCTTTCAAACAAAAAAAACTTCAGACGATCTGCCGCCGGTCCGTCCATATGGAAGTCAGGAACTGATCCCTGTGCAAATCGGTATTCGTCATAGCTCTGTTTTTCGATTCGTCTCCGGAATGCCGAGAAAGTTCCGGGCATGTCCCGGATATGAAACGGCAGCTCGTCCGGATCAATGAGGGTATTCGGGGGGAGAATGAGAATCTCGGGAGGTTGTGCCAGCCGGGAAGTCTCGGCGCGTATTCGGGTAAGGTCGTCCCGTTCTTCGCTGCCCTTGGGTGAAGGAATGCAGAGAAGGGAAGGAATCTCCGCCCCATCCGGTTTTTGCAGATATTCAATGAGCGATGTATGGGTTTTGATGAGTTGTAATCCGGCGGACCTGTACTGCCGTTCCAGGGTATGGATAACTTCAGAGTAAAACCGCTGCCGTCCTACGGATACGCGGGGAATTCCCAGGGGCGAAACATGCTGTGAAACGCCATAGTGGTTCAGGAGGTGTTTTCTGCGGCTACACGATTTCTGGAGCAGGAAACTGATCAATCCAATCCGGCTATTCAATCGGCAATTAAGGAGATGGCGGAGACCCCCCCCATATTTACAAACAGCCTTGATAGAATCAGGCAAATTCTCAGCAGATTGAAGGAGCTTGAGGTTCTCAGAAACGATATTCATATGCAGGAGAAGAAGGCGGAACAGATGATCTCCGATCAAGTTGAGCTGGTCCTGGCAAACAACCCGGTATGCAACATGAAATTTGAGCCGTTTATTACCACAGCCCGGGGAAGGGGAGCAGCCTGTCTCGGCCTCTATATTTTCCATGGCATAACCACAATGATTCTTAACGGGCAGCTGACCTATACCCGCACATCGAACAATTGGAATCTATTTGCAGCTCAAATTTCAGGGAAACAAATTCTTTTTTGAAATTTTTCAATTGACAGATGGCTTTTGCAGGTAATCGGATGTATAATTGTATTAAAGTAATGGTACAATGGTACAACGGGTATACCGGTTCGAGGAGGAAGCTATGTCGATGATCGATGTTTCCAATCTGTCGTACACCTACAAAAAAGGGCGCGTGAAGGCCGTGAATGACGTGAGTTTTCAGATCGGGAAGGGTGAAATTTTCGGTTTCCTGGGCCCCAGCGGGGCCGGAAAATCCACCACCCAGGCGGTTCTTGCCGGCCTGCTGACTATGCAATCCGGAAGCATTTCCATCGACGGGAACCTGAGAAGCGGAAGTCCGGGAAAGGAATTCTTTAACCGCATCGGCATGGGCTTTGAAATCCCGAATGTGTACAAGAAGCTCAGCGGCCTGGACAATCTGAAATTCCATGCCCGGCTCTATGACCGGGAGACCATGGATCCCATGGAAGTTCTGGAAATGGTCGGACTGGCCGAAGACGCCGATAAGAAAGCAGGTCAGTATTCCAAGGGCATGAAGCAACGCCTGGGTTTCGCACGTTCGATGATTAATAATCCTGATATATGGTTCCTGGACGAACCGACTATGGGACTGGATCCCACAACGGCCAATAGCATCAAATCGATAATTCGTCGCCGTCAGGCCGAGGGCACGACCATCTTCCTCACCACTCATAATATGTTTGTGGCCGACGAACTCTGCGACCGGGTTGCCTTTATCGTGGACGGCGCGTTGGTGGCGGTGGACAGCCCCAAGAACCTGAAACTGAAACATGGAAAGCCGGTGGCCAGGGTGGAATACCTGGACGGCGGTGCAATGAAAGAACATGAGTTCAGTATGGAGGGTAAGGGCAAGGCGGAGCTTCAGCAGTTCATCGGCACCCATGACGTGAAAACCATCCATTCCCTGGAGCCGTCCCTTGAGGATATTTTTATCAAATTCACCGGCCGGGGACTCGAATAGGAGGATGCCATGAAAAAGCTCGGCAATCTTCTACGCAAGGATATCGTCCTGGGCATCAAGGACGTATTTTTGCTCCTTGAAATCGTATTTTCGGTGATTTTTATGTTGGTCCTGCTGTTCCTCATCCCAGAGAGCATCCGTACCGAGGGTCATGTATACATCTGGGATCGCACCGGAATCATCGAAGATTTCATCACGGAAATCGCCCCCGATCACGAACAGAGCCTTGGGGAATACTTTGTATCCAATCGGGACGATCTTATTGCGGGCATCACAGAGGACCGCAACGCCGTCGGTCTTATCATCAGGGCAAATGGACAGGAACGCTATGATGTGGAGATGCTCTCCCAGCCCTATACCAAGGATTCTCTGGTGCAATTTATCGAAGCGGATATGGAAGACCTGATGAACATTCTCCACCCGCCCATGGGCAGGTATCCCGCCGACGTGTATTCATCGGTGCGTATCGAGGCGTTCCAGCGCGGGGCGGATGAAGTTCATCCCTTTAATCAGCGCCTGCTGGCTCCGGTCATCGTGTTCAATATCGGGCTGATCGGCCTGTTCGCCATGGTCTCCCTCATCGGTCAGGAAAGGATAGACGCCACCCTCCGGGCGTACCGGCTTTCACCGAGCAGCCTTGGGCTATTCCTGCTGAGCAAGAACATAGTTATAACCGCTGTGAGCATTCTGAACTTCAGCATTCTCTACCTGCCCATCATGGGGTTCTCGGGGTATCTGGAAGCATTGGCGGTGATGGTGGTTACGGTAATTGCAATGTCCTCCATCGGGGTCGCCCTGGCGACGTTCTATCAGGGACCGCTGGAAGCCATCGGGTGGGTATTTGTCCTGATGCTGATTTTCGCCCTTCCGGGAGTTTCGCTGCTGAATCCTGTATTTTCCCCAGGGTGGCTGCAGGCGATTCCCACCTTCCACAGCCTGTTCGGATTGGATGCGGCCATGTTCCCCGATAATAATGCGTACCTTCTCTGGCGAAGCGTGGGCATTCTGGCCCTGCTGTCGGCGGTACTGGTCCCCCTCACCGGGTTGCTTTTTACGTACCGCATTCAAAAGGAGGCATGAGATGAAACAGTTATGGAGAATTTTCCTGTTCGATATCAGGATGAGTTTCAAAAACTTCATGGGTGCCTACCTTCTTATTGTCCCCATGATAATCCTGCTGATCCTCAGGAGTTTCCTGCCGGCGGTGGACAGTGCGTCGGCAAATTTCGCCGTGGTCAACGACGGGCCCAATGCCGTGGACCGGGAACTCATTGCTACTTTGGACGAAGTTGGAGACGTATCGCTGTATCCCAACATAGATGAACTGAAGGACCGGATGGCAGCAATAGGCGAAATCGAGGGACTGTACTGGGATCCGGTAGCCGGGCAGTATGTCTCCCTGGTGGAGAAGACCGGCGAGGACAACGAAATGTTCACCCTGGCAGCCCGCTACATCCGTCAGCAGTATTTAAAAGATAACTATCCCGAACTCCCACGGATGGTCAACTTCAGCGAGGCAGTTCCCCCTGAGTTGTCAGAGCGCACTGAGATCTCACCTGTGGCAAGCATGGGAGGATCGCTGTTTATCGTCTTTATTACCATCATGACTGCTTTTATGATGGGTTTGGCCATCGTGGAGGATAAGGATCAGGGCACCATCCTGGCGCTGCGCATCAGCCCGGTTTCCAGCAGCGATTATTATGTGGGAAGAAGTCTCTTTCCGTTCCTGGTAATCATCGCTTATGCAGTTATCGGGGTATTCATGCTCGGGCTTGCCGGCATCAATGTATTGCAGATGCTCATGGTGGTGACCCTCTCTTTCTCAACGGCCATGGTGTTCGGCCTCTTCATCGGCGGCATGGGAAAGAACGAAATCGAGGCCATGGGAATCGGAAAGGTGGGAGCCATGCTGTTCATTTTCTCCCTGGTTGCTGCGGCATTGCTGCCGGATAATTGGCATTGGACCCTCTGGTGGATGCCGGTGTACTGGACCTTCGACGCACTGGAGGAAATATTCATCCAGCAGGCCGACTGGTTTTCGGTTGCCTGGAAATCTCTGTTGGCCTTTGTACTGGCGGGGGTGTATTTCCTCCTGCTGCGAAAGCGGATCGTTCGCGGCCTGGGAGCCACCGAATAGTCCCGGATTTTTTTGTCGGGATACGACTATGCAATCAATTGAGGCCATCGGGCCTCAAAGGAGAACAAGATGCTGTATCTGGGTATTTTTCTATATTTATCGGCGTATGGGGTGTGAAGGATCTTGGCTTCGGCATCTGGCTGCTTCTTCCGACCCGCCTCGTCGCGTGTCGGACCATCCATGGCCCTCGCCGCTCCATGTATTCGCGCCGGCGGCTTGCTTCGAGTCCCGCTATCCCGCAAATATAATAGAAAAGACCAAATCCTTTCGGACTTGGTCTTTTCTATTATTAGCAGGGGCAGGACTCGGTCTCCAGTCGTCCAGATCCTGTGGACTCCCTCCGACCCGCCTCGTCGCCTGCCGCGCCCGTCCTGGGCGCTTATCCTCGCTATTCGCTCGGCCGCTCCTCATTTCGAATCCTGCCTATATCAATGCATAAATAAAAAAAGGCTACCACCTGATGGTGATAGCCTTTTTTCATTTAGCAGGGGCAGGACTCGGTCTCCAGTCGTCCACATCCTGTGGACTCCCTCCGACCCGCCTCCGCTCCTAAATCGCCATCCATGGCAATTTGCGCTCCCTATCCGGTCGCGCCGGAGCTCCGTTTCGAGTCCCGCTATCCCGCAAATATAATAAAAAAGACCAAATCCTTTCGGACTTGGTCTTTTCTATTATTAGCAGGGGCAGGACTCGAACCTGCGACCTCCGGGTTATGAGCCCGACGAGCTGCCAACTGCTCTACCCTGCGTCGAATGTGTCGGTAATATATAGGTCAGTAAAAAAAGTGTCAAGAGAGTGTGCAAAAAAAATTACTCATCATCAGATGAGGGGTCTCGGGGCGAGGTAATAAGATTCAGGAGTACAATACTGCCCAGCAGGAGAATTACCAGAGAGATATATGAAAGGGGGGCAGGAAGCAGAAGAAGCTGATTATAGAGAATGTGGCCCGTGGTGATCATGAGTATGTACAGCAACCTTCTGATCCGGGATGCTGGGACGGCAGCTGCAAGCCCCAAAAATCCTGCGCTTACCATGTGGAGGGGGAGGCTGCCAAGCAATATGATGCTGCTTAATTGTTCCATCTGTCGAATAATATACAGATAGGTTTCCATGAGTCCGAATCCCATTCCCAGTATGATGCCGGCAAGTATAGTCTGGCGAAATATCTGGAGTTTTTCCCCTGCGGGGTAGGCCAGCTTCAGCAGTAATACAAGGGTGGAAAATTTCAAGAATTCTTCCAGCATAGGGGAAAGGAATGTGCGGATGAGAGGATGAAAGCGGGAACTGGTAATTTCCTTAATTCCACTGAGTATAAAGTATGCAAGAATGGTTATTGCCACGGCAGCAAAAAAATACAGAATGATATTCATAACCCGCAGCTGCATACCTGTGGTGCGTGAGAAACCCCGGAAATAGACCATGGCGAATAAAATGCAGGCGGCAGCCGGGAACAGAATAATTCCGGTCATCATCAGCCTTCCAGAATTTCCACAATGTGTTTCATTCGTGCCGGTTCACTGAATGTAATGCGCATGTACTCCGGCATGCCAAAACTGCTCAGATCCCGCACCGTAATGCCACGCTCCTGAAGTCGCTGCACATCTGCGGCTGCATTCAGGGAAGGACTGCGCACACAGAGAAAATTGCTCTCGCTGGGGAAAAACCCAATGCCCGCATCCGAAAAAAGCCTGCTGCTGATCTCCCTGGATTCCCTGTTGAACTCAATGCTTCGTTCGATAAACTCCCTGTCCTGTACCGCTGCCATAGCTGCTGCCTGGGCCAATGAGCTGGTATTAAAAGGGCTTTTCACCCGAAGAAGCATTTGAACAACCTCCGGTCGGGCAATGCCGTAGCCTATGCGCAGGGCTGCAAGTCCGAAAATCTTAGAAAAGGTGCCGGTTATGAGTAGATTTGGGTGCTTTTTCAATAGATTCAACGTTTCAGGATACTGATTTGTTTCCGCATATTCCCGGTATGCCTGGTCCACTACCACAAGAACATCGTCGGGTACGGCTTCCAGAAAACTTTTTAGCTGCTTTTCAGGAATGATCATTCCTGTGGGATTGTTTGGACTGCAGAGAAAAACTACAGATGTTGAGGAATCCACGAGAGAAAGCATGGCAGTCAGGTCATACTGATAGTTGTGGGTGGGGGCGGCCCGGAATTCTGCTCCGAATAGTCTGGTTGCGAATTCATATTGGCTGAAGGTATTTTCACTGCCCACGGCATTGGTGCCGGGTCCAAGCAGGCAAGCTCCCACCATGGTGAATATTTCATCGCTTCCGTTACCGAAAATGATTTCTTCCGGCCGACAGCCACGCCAGTGAGCCACGGTATCACACAGCTTCTGAGATAGTACCGGGGGGTAAATGTGAACGGAATCGAGAACTTCCCTCATTGCCTTCAGAGCCATGGGACTGGGGCCCAGAGGATTTTCATTAGAGGAGAGCTTCACACTTCCGGATATTTTTTTCCCGGGATGGTATGGGGGAATTTGATAAAGATCCTTTTTCCATTTCATTTTTATAGTATACTGAAAGACCAGCGAATTGGTACAGGAGGTTTGAACATGACAGCACAGACTGTGGAACTATTTGGGTATGCGGCCAGTTTCTTCGTTGCCGTTTCACTTCTCATGGCATCCTTGGTGAAGTTGCGGGTGCTCAACCTTATTGGATGTACCTTTTTTGTGGTGTATGGTCTTCTGCTGAACGCCATTCCCATTGTGATTACTAACGGTTTCATTATGATCGTGAATTCCGTGTATCTGATTCAAATGTATCGAAAAGATATCAGCAGCTTTCGGTATGAGCCCCTTGAAGGAACCCAGATTGACCAGCTGATGGAATTCGTTCAGGTCAAGAAAAAGGACATTCGGAAATTTTATCCCTATTTCAGCGAATGCCAGCTCCGTGCGGCAAGCGGAGAAAACGGGATTGTCTATACAGCAAGGCGCGGCGGGAGAAATCAGGGTTTTGCATATGCCTTGAAGCACGGTGGTCTGGAACTGAGCCGCCACTGCAAGGATGCAAGGGATCTGCATGAAGCGCTGACCGAGGTTCAAAAATCCGAGTACTCTCAGGCTCCCGTCTTTTTTGCCGATTACATTGTACCCAAGTATCGGGATCTGGGGCTGGCTCATACCTTTCATGAACAGCTGATTGAGGATCTGCGAAGCAGCTATCAGGAGATTCTCTGGATCAATCATCACGGAAACCGGACCATGTCCCGGCTTCTAAAAAATGAAGGCTACACCTTGCTGTCGGTTCAGGGAGATTATGAGATCCTCATGCTCAGGCTGCAGAATGGAAAAGCGTGACACTCAGCCCAAGCGTATAACTGCAGCTGGATGAGCATGGATTGGCGGATTCAGACCGTTGTTACTGGGGCTTTTGGTTGATATTCGGCGGATTTTCCTGAAGATATGCATGATCGGCACTGATATCTTCAATCAGGTCGGTCAGCTTCATCTGCACCGACCGTTCAGTTGTTTTGGCGAAGATCAGCTCTTTCGGGTTATCGAAGAGTTTCTTAACTTCACCCATTATTTTTACAATTTCCTCGTTGGAAAAACCGTTCAGTATGACAACTTTATTCTCTAAATGCTTCTGTGAATCACTCATGACCTCAAAATAGTACGGGGAAGCTGAACTGTCCAGTACTGGAAAGATATTCCTGTTCCGTCTCTTGCCTAAGACCTGATTGATGGGTAGTTTTATTCCCATGAACTACGATCGAATGACAGAAAAAGCACGGGAGGCCGTTCAGGGAGCCTCATCCATTGTGCTGAGAAAAAACCAAAGTACTCTCAATCCCTGGCATATCCTCCATTCACTGGCGAGTCAGAAGGAGGGCATGGTACCCGTTGTAATCAGTCACCTGAATGTTTCTCCGGATGCAGTGATCCAGGAAGCCGAGGCTCGTATCGATAAGATGCCCAAAGTGTACGGCGAAGGCTCTCAAATTCAGATGGATCAGGCATCTGCCAAGGTTCTGGCCGTGGCTGAAGAGCTGGCCCGGCAGATGAAGGATGAGTATGTGTCAACAGAGCATATGCTCATGGCAATGCTTGATTCCGGTGGAGAGACTGGAACATATCTTAAGCGGCTGGGGCTGAAAAAAGAAGAAATCGAAAAAGCCGTTTTAGAGCTTCGGGGAAACCGCCGGGTGAGCGATGAAAACCCGGAAGGGAAAATGAAAGTCCTGGAGAAGTACACCCGGGATTACACGACCCTTGCCCGAGAGGAAAAGTTGGACCCGGTTATCGGGCGGGATGAAGAAATCCGGCGGGTAATGCAGGTTCTCAGCAGAAGGACCAAAAACAACCCGGTACTCATTGGCGAACCGGGAGTGGGAAAGACTGCAATAGTAGAAGGACTTGCACGAAGAATTGTGAGCGGGGATGTGCCGGATTCTCTTAGAGAAAAGCGGGTGCTCGCCCTCGATCTTGGAAGCCTGCTGGCGGGAACCAAGTTCCGGGGTGAGTTCGAGGAACGTTTGAAAGCGGTAATTGAAGAGATCGCATCATCCAAGGGAAAAATCATTCTATTCATAGATGAGCTTCATACGCTCATGGGTGCCGGCGCCGCCGAAGGCGCAATGGATGCCTCCAACCTTCTGAAGCCGGCACTGGCACGGGGCGAACTGCGTACAGTGGGAGCAACCACCCTGGATGAATACCGAAAGCACATTGAGAAGGATGCGGCGTTCGAACGGCGATTCCAGACGGTGTTCACCAATGAACCCAGTGTTGAAAATGCCATCTCAATTCTCAGGGGACTTCGGGAGCGCTATGAAGTGCACCATGGAGTTCGGATCCGGGATGAAGCGCTGGTAGCTGCGGCAACCCTTTCGGACCGTTACATTACCAGCCGCTTTCTCCCCGACAAGGCCATAGATCTGGTGGACGAGGCCGCAAGCCGTCTGAAAATGGAAATTGAAAGTCAACCCACTGAACTGGATCAGCTTGAGCGTAGAATCCTCCAGCTCACAATAGAAAAACAGGCTCTGTCCAAGGAAAACGACGATGTGAGCCGTGATCGGCTTGAGAACCTCAGTAACGAGCTTGGGCAGCTTCAAAGTAAACGGGACAGGCTTGCTGCCCGGTGGAACCAGGAAAAAAATACAATAGGCCGCATGCGGGAAATTAAAGAAGAGCTTGAGAAACTCCACGGGGAAGAGAAATACCATACCCGTGAAGGAAATCTGGAAAAAGCGGCGGAAATCCGACACGGCCGGATTCCCCAGCTCCAACGGGAGCTTGAGGAAGTAAGCGGTATTATTGAGAAACAGCATGATGAGCAAACCCTCCTGCGCGAAGAGGTGGGAGAAGAAGATATCGCAAAGGTGGTTTCCACATGGACCGGCATACCCGTCAGTAAGATGATGAAAAGCGATATGGAAAAGCTGCTCAATCTGGAGCAGATCCTGGGGCGCAGAGTTATCGGCCAGTCGGATGCCATCTCGGCGGTTTCCGATGCCATTAGGCGCAATAAAAGCGGACTGTCGGATATTAACCGTCCCATGGGTGTGTTTATGTTCATGGGCCCCACCGGGGTGGGAAAAACCGAGACGGCCAAGACCCTTGCAGAATTTCTTTTCGATGACGAGAAAGCCCTAACCAGAATCGATATGAGTGAGTACATGGAAAAATTCTCTGTCAGCAGGCTCATCGGTGCACCCCCGGGATATGTGGGCTACGATCAGGGTGGTCAGCTCACTGAGGTAATCCGCCGGCGACCCTACTCGGTGATCCTCCTTGATGAAATTGAGAAAGCCCATCCTGATGTGTTCAACATTCTGCTGCAGGTTTTCGATGACGGCAGATTGACTGATGGTCAGGGCAGGGTTGTGAACTTTCGCAACACCATCATCATCATGACCAGCAATCTTGCTTCAGATATAATTCTGGAAGCGGACAATCCTGATGACGTAATGGATCAGGTGAATCAGAGATTGAAAATACAGTTCCGTCCGGAGTTTCTCAACCGACTGGATGAGATTATCAGCTTTCACCGCCTTGAACCGGATCATCTTACCCGAATTCTTGATCTGGAGATCGCCAAGCTTGAAAAACGGCTTGCGGAACGTCATTTGACAATTGAACTGAGTCCTGATGCCCGGGATTTCATTATTTCCGTGAGCTATGACGCCCAATTCGGTGCCCGGCCTCTGAAACGAGCTGTTCAGAATTACGTTCAGAATCCTCTTGCCAAACATCTCCTTTCAGGTGAATTTCCCGAGGGAAGCGAAATTGAAGTGGGGGTTGAGAAAGACCGTGAGGGGAGCATCAGCGCTCTAAAATTCAGTACTGATAACGACTGACCCCTATCGGCGGGCTCGGGTGCAAAGAGACTAACTCTTATCAAAAAAGCCACTCTCCGGGAACGGAATTTACAACTGAAGGCGTAATTGACAGAAGTTTCCTCTTCCGGCAGTCTTTGTGCCTGATATCTTTTCGATTCTTTTTATGAGGTGTGTATGGCGAAGATTTGGCAGAAGGGCTATGAGGTTGATTCTGTACTGGAAGAGTTCTCGGTGGGGCAGGATTATATTCTGGATCGGCAACTGGTAGCTGCAGATTGTGCCGGCAGCGTGGCTCATGCCCGCATGCTTGCCAAACAGGGCTATCTTAATTCCGCTGACGCAGAAGCCCTGGAGAAAGCACTGCAGGACATTTACCGACGCTTTCACGGCCAAGGGATCACCATCCCCAGAGAGCTTGAGGATGCTCACAGCGCCATTGAACAGCTGTTGATCGAAGAGACAGGCGATGCGGGCAAGCGAATCCATCTGGGAAGGTCGCGAAACGACCAGGTAATGACCATGCTCCGGCTGTACGGCCGGGAGTACCTTCTCAATATTCGTGAAGCCGCACTTGAGCTGATGGAAGAAATCCAGCGCTTTGCAGCCGACCATGAAATGGTTCCCATGCCCGGGCGCACTCACATGCAGATAGCGATGCCTTCCACCCTGGGGTTATGGGCGGCTGCCTACGCCGAAGAGCTTGCGGATTCGTATGAGCTTTTGAATACGGCGTACCGTTTATATGACCGTTCGCCCCTGGGCACCGCCGCCGGTTACGGGGTTCCGCTGAGTATTGACCGGGAGTACAGCGCTTCGCTCATGGGTTTTCCAGGGGTGCAAAATAATATTCAGGCAGTGCAGAACTCCCGGGGCAAACTGGAAGGGGCGGTGTGCGACGCTCTTAGCGCCGTGGTTCAGACCCTGAGCAAGGCGGCCCAGGATCTGATTCTCTTTTCTCTTCCCGAGTTCGGCTACGTTTCTTTGCCGGATGAACTGTGTACCGGATCATCCATTATGCCTCAAAAGAAAAACCCTGACGGCCTGGAGCTTCTGCGCTCCCGTGCTGCAAGCATGTACGGCTGGAGCAACCAGATTCATCAAATTATTGTGTCTCTTCCCGGTGGGTATAATCGGGATCTCCAGGATACGAAAGAACCGTTTCTCCGTTCACTTCAGACGGCACTGCCCGCTTTGAAAATCATGACTCTGAGTTTTCGTAAGCTGAAGGTCAATGAAGACCGGCTGAGGGCCGCCATCACGCCGGAAATTTTTGCCACCGATGAGGCAATTAAGCTTGTTGAACAGGGCATGAGTTTCCGGGACGCTTACCGCCAGGTGGGTACCAATCTGGACGGATTATCTGAGTATGATGTTGATGCACTGGTTCAAAACCGCAGATCCACCGGATATCCCGGAAATCTGGGGCTGGATGCCTTAAACCGGCGAATCTCTGAAGAGAAGCTGCTTCTCAAAGAGCTGCAGGCCGTTCATTACGGAGCAATCACCGGCCTGCTGGGAAAACCGGGCATGCTTATTCGTCGGGATTGATGCGTTGCCGCATGAGCCGGTATCCGATTAGAGCCAGCAATGTGATAATAAACGGAAGCCCCAGAAGCAGCCCTGGGGTATCAAGGAAGCGCTGAATTTCGTTGGCGAATATTTGGGTGAACGCAAAAAAGACCGCTGCAAAAAACATGGGGATAACTTTGCGGTTTCCCAAAAATATGATCACCAGGGCAATCCAGCCTTTTCCCGCGCTGAGGTTCGGCACATAACTTCCAAGGTAGAGAGCAATAAAACCGCCTGCCAGTCCGGCAAGAGCTGAAGATAAAATCAGTGCCGTGAAACGGTAGGCAGACACATCCGTTCCCATTTCAAGGGCAAGTTTATCGTTAAGGTGTATTTTGCTCAAACGAATTCCACGGATATGAAAATGGAGGAAAGCGGCGAAAGCCAAGGCAAGAATGAGAGCGGTAATAACGGATATCCACGCCACAGTCATTTTTATCTCAGGAGAAATGTTCAAGGGGACTACACCTTTACTTCCTATAATGATTTGACTGAGAAGGGGAATGAGGCCTATAGCAAGCAAATTTATTCCCAACCCCGCAATAAATACATTGGCCGAGAATTTGACATGAAGAGCTGCAATAATCAGACCTGATATTCCCCCCACTATGAGAGCTGCCAATAGCGCACTGGCAATGGATATTCCCGCACCGGGGAAGATAAGATAGGTCAGGGCGGAGAAAAAGGCTCCCAGAAGAATTGCTCCCTCCAGCCCGATATTTAGTCTGCCAGATAATTCGCTGAGTAGTCCTCCCAGAGCGGCAATGAAAAGGGGCGCAGTACTGAATAACGCGGTGAGCATAATACTCATGACACAGCTCCGTTTTCGCGCCCAGATTTATCCGGGACCCTGGAAGTAAAGGACAACGAGCCGCCCGTTTTCCGGCGAATCACAAAGTGGCCTGTGACTGTAAGAAACACCAGTGCCTGAATGAGGGCAGAGAGCTCGAAGCTGAAATTGGTATATACCATGGCCGCATTCGATGCGGTAATTAAATACGCGAAAACCAAGGATCCCAGGGGCAGCATTTCCCTGCGATTTCCCGCGATTAGACTCACGGCAATACCGTTCCACCCAATTCCGCTGGAGAATCCGAGAATGGCTGCATGACTTACCGCTGTAAGTGCAATAAACCCTGCAACGGCATGAAATAGAGCCGAGAGAACCATTCCCAGAATGACAATTCGCTTCACATTGATCCCGCTGTGACCGGCGAATTCCCTGTTTGCCCCGGTTACTTTGAATTCAAAACCAAGCTTGCTTCGGCGAAACCAGAATACCACCGCCAGCCATATTGCTATGGCGATGGGTATGCCCGCATGGATCCGCGGCAGAGATTCCAGGGCGGGGAGGCGGTACGCATCCGCCAGAGCCGGCATGCTGAGCAGATTGCTCTGTTGATCCCGCAGCGGACCGATAATTAAGCCGTCCATTAGAGGTATAATTGCTGAAGACAGGAGAAAACTGCTAATGAGGGGCTCGATATTCAATCTGGTCTTGAGAATACCGGAAATCCAGCCCAGAATTACAGCAACCAATACCGCACAGGCGAGGGCTAAAAGAAGAATGAGGGGAGTGAAACCGGGGATTTGAGGCACATACAGCAAAATCAATGCGGCAGCAAGCCCTCCTGCATAGCTTTGACCTTCGCCGCCCAGGTTGAAAGAACCTGATGAAAACGCAATGCTTACTCCCAGCCCGCTCAACAGCAGCAGAGAAGACAAGGATAAGAGCGAGCTTCCGTAATAGGAGTTGCTGAAGGGTGCGAGGAAAAACGCATTCATGGCCCGAAGAGGCTGATCCGTACCCAGGGTAATGAGAATTACAATAATCAGAGTGGATATTCCCAAAGGAATTGCGGCTTCCAGAATCCAGCGCCCGTTATTCGTCTTCAATGCAGCCTCCGCTGTGTATTCGGCTTGTCCGTCCATGGGTGGCTGGCCGTCTTTCGGCGTACGATGTAAGCTGTCCCTGTGTATGTTCATCTGGAGTCTGTCCCAAAAAATAGCGCTCCATGAGCTGGAGATTACCGTAATCTTTGGGCGAAGGGAATCTAAGCCGACCTTCGTGAAGTATGGCAACCCTGTCGCCCAGTTCTATGGCTTCGCCCAGTTCGCTGCTGATTACAAGGGCGGCGGCATTGGTTCCTACGCAGCTTCTGATATCTTCATAGAGTTTTTTTCTGTGCTGGGCATCCAGTCCCCAGCTGGGATCAGCAAGGATCAACAATGTGGGGGGGCTGGAAAGGGGAGAAAACAGCTCTCGGTGTAGAATCATTCTCTGTACCATTCCGCCGGAATATTCCTGACTTGGGCGCAGAAGATCCAAGTCGGAGGAAGCGAATACGTTCAGTATCTCCCCTTTTAATTGCTTCCAGGGTACCCTCTGTTCCCGGATCATGTGGATACCGATGTTTTCGAAACCACGCAGACTGCGGGCAAGACCAAAACGATTGCGCTGACTGGGAACAAAACGGATGCCCCGTTTTCGCAGTTCATCCATGTTTTTCAGTGAGAGGGCCTTGCCCCGATGACCTACCGACCCTCTCACTCGTCCGTGTCGGCCGCTAAGAAGACGCTCCAGCTGCTCCAGCCCCTCATCTCTAATACCGGTAATCGAGAGAATTTCGCCGGCTTCAATGGAAAAGGAGATATCCTGAAGGGGACATAGGTCGGGAAAATCTGCATATATATTGTGCAGTCGGAACACACTTTCCCCTTCTTCAACGGCATCCTGGCAGTTTGATACTTTTGGGGCGGATCGACGGATCGGAGCTGGGCTTTCAGCGCCGGTATCCGCTGTACTGCCTGCGAACATGGCGCGATGAATCGCATCCTGTTCATCCGGAGAATGGGTATGCGAAGAATATCCCCGGGAATGGGCGGCCAGTCTGCCGTTGCGGATGACCGTGTAGCTGCTTGAGAAGGGAAGGGCTTCTTCCAAACGATGGGTGATTACCGTTACATGCAGACCGTTGCCGACTTTCTCAGAAATATTTTCATAGAGGATATCCGCTTCCCGTTCAGATAAAACCGCAGTCGGTTCATCCAGTATCACCACTTCAGTATCATTCCTGTTCAGAAGAAGAGTTGCCGCATACAGATGCTGAAGGTTGCTGCTTGTGAGAGCCACTTGTTCATCCAGCGATTCCGGATTGAAAAATTCACCCAGAGATGTTTCCAGAATTGAACTGAGAATCCGCCTGCGGGACCCGGGAGTGCTCCAGGAAGGAACTCCGACGGATTTTTGACTGTAAATCAGCCAGAGGTACTCCTGAAAAGTGGTATCGGGAATGGATATAAGATGTTGATTCAGAAGCTGTACGGAACGAGAACCGGAAATTGTCCCGTTGCGCAGATTTTGCATACCCGCTATGCATGAAGCCAGGGTACTCTTGCCCGCCCCGTTTTCCCCGATGAGCAAGTGGAGCTCACCGGGGTAGAGATCCAGATATATTCCTGAAAGTACCTGCTTCGCACCGGGAAGATAGGAGAAACTGAGATCTCTGATTTTGATTAACGGCGCATGGTCTTCCAATGCCGGGGCCCGTTACCGAATTTGTATGCTGCCGTCGGCTATACCGCTGATCAGTTCATCCATCTGACGGCGGATATTTTCGGGTACGAAATTCCTGTATTCGTCATAATCCCGGGCGTAGTCCACGGCGTTTTCACGAATACCCACGTAGCGGGTATCGCCGTATTCCAGTTCGCCCCGAATGGCCCGGCCCACCATTTCACTGGTGAGTTTATCGATGTTTACTTTGCTGGAGCCAAGAACCGTGCCCGGTGCGTATTCGTATCCCGGAGAATCATACCAGAGAACATAGCTGCCTGCGGCTTCGGCGGCAGAAATAACTCCTTGGTTTCCGCTGCCTGCAATGGTGAGGATCACATCCGCACCTCCCCTTATCATGGAGTCTGCCAGTTCTCTGGCTTTTTCCGCATCGTACCAGTTCCCGAGAACCCGGATATCCACCTCCAAATCTGAAGAAGCTGCATCTCTGGCTCCCTGAATAAATCCCGGCTGTATTTCATTATTCATGACAGGGTACTCCTGTCCCGCAAGCAGACCTACTTTTGCCTCCGGGTTGGCACCATCCAGAGCTTCATGACCGGTTACCAGACCGGCGAAATATCCGGAAAGATAGGCCTGTTCAAACTGGTTCAGCATGACGGCTGCGGTGTCTTTCTGACCGCTGTTCTCCGCATCCATAACCAGGTATTTCTGCTCAGGAAAAAGAGGTTCAATATCGTTAATCAGGTCCGGAATTGAAGGGTTGGAGCTAACGATCAGATCGTAGGATCCGGTTGCGGTCAGGTTTCGAAGCTTTTCACCCCATTCTGCCTGGTTGTATCCTGCTTCAAATATCTTAACCGTAACTGCTTCAGGATCGCTTGCGGAATCGTTGGCCATATCCGCAGCATCCCGCACCCCTTTGGCTAAAAGCTCATAGGTGGGACTTCCCTGAATTTGTCCGGGAATAAATACGGCGATGGAGAATGTCTCATCATCAGTTTCCCCGCTGCCGGCGGCTTCGATTTCCATGCCGGGGATACACAGCATACATGCAACCATGATTCCAAATAATATATTAATTCTCTGAGTAGACCGTGCCATCCAAATCATACAGGGCTCCTTATCGTGTTGGTGGGACTTTCATGTGACTGTGTTTGAAAGATCCTCAGGAGCTTAAGATATAACCAAATACGGGTTATGAAAAGGGGTGAAAAATTATATAGTGGAGAGCAGCGGAGGCTCACATGGAAGGTATTTTCGCCCTGGATTTCGGAACATCATCTCTGAAAGCCGGCCTTATTGATCCCGGTGGGAAGATGCTCTGGAGCAGCTCCAGGGTGTTCCCCCAGGTCCCTGATTATCAGAATTGGCACAGCAACCAGTGGCTGTTTACCCTGGAACAGGTATTCTCGGAATTTTCCCGGGATCGGGAGAAATTGAATCTTGATTACCCTGAGGGGGTTGTGGTCAGCGGCAACGGTCCCACCATGGTGTTGTTAGGCAAGGACTACCGACGGCAGCGCAGGGGCAATTGGCCGGTTCTCCTGTGGATGACATCTCCCGATCAAACACTGGACGGTGAGCTGAGTTTTTATCTTCCTAAGCTGAATTTTGTGTCTTCTTCCCACCCGGAACTCATGGAGGAAACTGAAAAGGTCATGTCCGGTCCGGAATATATCTCCTGGGTGCTCAGCGGATCGGAGCATACCATCAGCCCCCATATCGAATTTCAGCCCTTTATCTGGACCGCAGACAGTATTCGAAATTATGGTTTCTCTCCTGACCTGTTTCCTCCCATTGTTCAGCCCGGGACAGTAAGCGGAGAAGTTGATGCAGTTGGAAGTGCCATTACCGGTCTTCCCACAGGCACTCCGGTTATTTCCGGTGGGTCCGACTTTTTTATGAGTCTTTTAGGAACAGGAGTAATAGAGGACGGGCTCGTCTGTGACAGGGCTGGTACTTCAGAAGGAATTAACTACTGCAGCTCTCGAAAAGTAGAAAACCCCCATCTGCGTACCCTTCCTCATATTATTGAAGGAAAATACAATGTGGCAGGGATTCTTTCCAGTACGGGCAGAATGTTTGAATGGTTTCGCACCTTTTCCCATCAGCGTTCCACCTCCTACCGGGAAATGATGGAGGCCATATCCCGTGTGTCACTGGATGCTCCCGCTCCATGGTTCTTTCCATCGGTCCATCAGGGAAGCAGTTGGGATTTCAAAGGGGGCATTTTCGCCGGTCTTCAGCCCGAGCACAGCAGTGCGGAACTGGGAAGAGCGGTGGTGCACGCCATAGGCTTCAGTATCCGTTCCGCACTTGAATATTTATCTGCAGATAACTGTACGGTGCATGAGATGCGCAGTTGTGGAGGTCAAGCAAAGAATCCTTTATGGTGCCAAATGAAGGCTGATATTACCGGGGTGCGTATCCTTGTGCCAAGTATCAAA
This sequence comes from Salinispira sp., assembly GCF_059431795.1. Classification (NCBI taxonomy): domain Bacteria; kingdom Pseudomonadati; phylum Spirochaetota; class Spirochaetia; order Spirochaetales; family Spirochaetaceae; genus Salinispira; species Salinispira sp. Next base: position 238,387 of record NZ_JBXWXS010000031.1, on the reverse strand, counting down.
GATGCTGAACTGAGCGGTTGTGCCGTACTTGGATATATAGCCCTGGGCAGATTTTCCGGAATTCCGGATGCGGTAGATGGCCTGGTTACCATTGAGCAGGTATATGAACCAGACCAAACGCGAAGCCGGCAATATGGAAAGAAATACATTGCTTGGCGTGAATCATATGAATATATTCAGGAAGCAGCGGTACACTTACCGTATCTGCAGAATGAAAGCGAAAACGGAGAACCCGGCGGGAGGTAGCTGACATGTTTGGAATTATGTTTTTCCCATTTGCAATTCTCGTACCGTTTTTGGTTATTTCCCTCACCTTCCGAATTGTGCGGATAATTTCCCAGCGCCATCTCCAGGAGCAGAGGCGAGGTTCTCCTCTGGCGGGAATTCTTCCTTCCAAAGCAAAACTGAAATCCAACGCCAGCGATGAGGAGTTCGAAGTCTACGTGTACCGCCTGGCATCCAAATCCGGAGGCATTCTGAGCTCCGCCCGGATAGTTGTGGATTCGGGACTTCCCATGAAAGAAGTGGATTCCCGTATGGCGTCCATGGTGGATAACGTACACGTCTGTATGGATGTGAAAGACAGCGGTCTCATCGAATACCGGTTTCCTGAGCTTACCGGCGAGGAATAATTCCCATGCTATGGCAAAGCAGCGGGGATCTGCGTTACACTTATTTACATGGGAAGGAAACCCCAGAGCGAAGAAGCTAAACAGCGTAAGATTGAATCCATTCTCAACTCCGCCCGGGAAATGATTCTGGAAAGCAGCTACGACGGTGTTAAGATATCCGAGCTGGCCCGGCGAAGCGGAATGGCGAAGGGTACCGTATTCCTCTATTTCTCAACAAAAGAAGAAATATTTTTTACCCTCTTCACCCAATTAATCAGAAACTGGTTCCACGGATTCGGCGAAGCGCTGGAAAGCCGGATGAACTCCGGCGTGACTATGGATGTGGAAGTTTTTCTCCGGGAATTGTTTGAATCCCTGAATGATACGCCTATTCTTCCAAGAATAATGGTTCTGCTCCACAGTCGAATTGCCCCGGGTTTGGGAACGTGGGAGATGTACAGCGATTTCCAGATTCAGATTCTTGATGCGGGGGGCGAACTTGTGGAGGCATACTTTCCGTTTCTGGAAAAAGGGTTGGGGGTTTCCGTATTCAGCCGCATATTGTCTTCCCTATCTAGTCTGGAAACATTCGGTGGAATTTGGTCGGAATTTGCCATGGCTTCAGCCCGCAGGATTCAGGATCCGCTTCTGGGGGATGCTTCTCTGCACGATGCGGACCGTGAGCAGTTATACGCCCTGGACTTTTATATTCACAGCGTCAGAAGAATTCTGAAAGGTTTTTCCATTCAGTAATCCGACCCCCGAAACGTTGGCGATGGGTGATCAGCTCCCGTATGTGAATAGTAATATCTACATGCTGAAAAGACGGTCAACGGCGATCATTACCCGGTTCGGGTCGAAGGGTTTCACAATAAAGTCTTTCGCCCCAATGCCTAAGGCGTTAAAAACCATTTTTTTCTGACCCACAGCGCTGACAATAATTATCCGCGCCTTCTGATCGAAGGAAAGCAGCTGTTCCAAAACCTGTATGCCGTCCACTCTCGGCATGGTGATATCCAGCGTAACAAAATCCGGGGTGCTGTTTTTATATAACTCCACAGCCTGTTCGCCGTTCTCTGCCTCTCCAATAACCTGATACTTTGGTTCCAGGATGTCCCTGAGCCGCATTCGCATGACAGCGGCATCGTCTACAATTAGTGCCGTTTTCATAGGATCTCCATAATCATCCTGCTTCGGCCAATGCAATGTTCACTTCCATTGTCCCGAACTGGGAAAGGAAATTGAGACTGACTGTGGGCAGGTTCAGAAAATCTATTCTCAGTGCCGGTCCGGTGAATACGGTGGGTGGCGTTATGCTGATCAACTTGTCTTCCCCGGCAAGATCTATGGACGCCATACCTGTTATCATATTGGCCAGTTCGCTTACTGCGCTGTGGGTCATCTTTCGCACTTCCGCCGGAAGCTTGTCCGGGAGCATGGCCTTACTTACCGATTCGGCAAAACTCTGATCCATGGAGTACACCACCTGTCCCCGTACCGGTCCAGTTACACCAATTATGATAGAAATGTGAAGGCTGGGCATGGGGCTGGTTTTTTTGGTCAAACTTTTTCGTGTAAGCTCGATCCCGATTTCCTTCCTGAATACTTTTACTGCGGAGGTAATGAAGGGGTTGGCAATTTGTGCCTTCATATCGTTCCATCCTTTATGGGCAGTTCAATGGTGAATGTCGTGCCCTTGTTCTGTTGGGACTTTACTTTGATATTTCCATTCAGTTTTTTTACTTCCTGCTTCACCGCGGCAAGCCCTACACCCTTCCCGGAAACATCCATGGTATTGGATGAGGTGCTGAATCCGCTGCGGAAAAGAACCTTAATCAGTTCCGATTTATTCGGTGTTTCGCCACTGCTTATTAGTCCCCGGTTATGCGCTTTTTTTGCAACTTTTGCATACTCTATTCCCCGTCCGTCATCGGAAAACTGAAGGATAATCGAAGAATTCTGCCGGGAAATTTTCAGTTCTATGCGGCCCTCCGGAGATTTCCCCAACTCTTCCCGTTCCAGGACCGATTCAATCCCATGATCGATCATATTCCGAATCAGATGGATGCAGCTTGAGCTGAAATCCCGGTATGTATCCGGGAGTACCATGAAATCTCCACCGTGGATCTCCAGGGGTTCGATTCTTTTTCCGAGTTTGGATGAAATATCCCGGCTCATGTGGGGGTATTGGGAAAAAAGGGTTTTCATAGGCACCTTATAGAATGTCTGAAGCGATGAAAGCAGCCGTGAGTCACTAGGATAGTATTCCCTGATATAGTTAATCAATTGCTGAAATTGCCTTCGGGGAACCTGCACCGAATCCACCCCTTGAAGCCAATCCTCCCCAAGGGTGTTTACAATATTTCTCAGTTCCTGAAAGTAGACTCTTTTCAGAGCGAGACCCGATCCGTGAAATTCCACCGGTTCTTCCAGGCTCAGCATATCCCCGATATATGTCTCAAGCTCGTCCACCAGTTGATGGGTATTATCAAAATGGAAAAAGGATAAATTTCCCCGGAACGTATGCAGGCTGTTTTGGAGGGTCCGGATTCTCGGAGGATCCTGGCTTTCTGTGGCAATAATGGAATCCAGCTGAAAAAAGATATCCTCAGCATCTCTGAGAAGATCTCTGAAGTAACTTTGATGACTGACTGCTGTGAAAATCATCTCCTTATTCCGCTCCTCTTTTTGGAGCTGAATATTCAATTCCTTGCTCTCGCTAATATCAGTGAGTCCGACGAGAACCCTGTCCGGTTCGATAAATCGGTAGACCACCCGGCTGAGTTTCTCCTGAATGACCATCTCCTCTTCGAGAAGATCAAAAACAACATCAGGCTGAGCCCTGTGACTGAAGAGTAAGTTCATACCCTGGGTGAAATCCTCCCTCTGGGATTCACTGTCAAAAAGCAGTTGGCGTACATCAAGCCCCCCAATTTCCATGCCAAAGAAATCCCTGCAGACACTGCTGTAATCGGGAAGGACCTTGAACCCCGGATCAAAGGTGAATACGGCCTGCCCGCTGATATCCAACATAACGCGGACAGATTTAGTCCGCTGCTGCACCCGGGTTTCAAGCTCTTTTCTCAATCGTTGGAGTCTGTCACGGGAAGCCCCGGTGAGAATACCAGGAACCAGCAATATAAGGGGTGCGGTGGAAATTATAATAATTAAACCGGTGACCGATACATCTGAGTATCTGGTAAGTAATACCGCGGTAATGGGAAAAAACCCGCCGAGCAGGAAGGAGATCAGGCCATATCGCCATTTGTATGTAGAGAATAGCTTACCGTCACGAATAAATAATATATTATAGAGCTATTTTAAAAATGTCAAACCTAAACTGTGTTGCCATCATGCTGGTACCGGGGTATAGTCCGGAAATATGCAAAAGCAGATTTTTCTCATGCTCGCCGCAAGCCTGAGCTTTGCCGTCATGGGCGTGTTTGTCCGTGAAGCCCAAACCACCCATGTTATATGGAAGGTGTTTTTCCGAAACCTGGTTGTCAGCATGCTCATACTCGCCTCCATGCGTCCATCACGCTGGCATCTGCTGTTGGGGCAGCCCCAGAACCGCCCCAAACTGCTCATCCGGGGCATTTCCGGTACCCTGGGTGTACTGGGGTTCTTCATCGGGTTGACCTACCTGCCTTTGGCAAATGCATCGCTGCTCAATCGGCTGAATCCGTTCTTTGTGGCGCTGTTCAGTTTCTTTCTTCTGTCACAGACTTTAAATGTAAAGCAGATTATTTCCATGGTTCTGGCATTTACCGGAGCAGTTTTCATTATTAACCCGGCGGGGACCTATCAACTTCTTCCCAGCCTTGCCGCCCTCGGTTCCGCCGCCTTCGCCGCCCTGGCTTATACGGTCATCCGGATGCTCGGCGATGCCGAGGATCCACGAGCCATTATGATCTATTTTGCAGGGATCAGCTGTATTTCCGCCGTGCCGTTTCTGGTGATTTTTCGCCCCCCTTTGGTGGTGGGTGAACTCTGGGCCCTTCTGGGAATCGGAGTGTTCGCCGGGTTAGGGCAGGCGCTTCTCACCCTTGCATACCGGGGAGGGCATGCAGCAACAATTTCTGTGTATGGATATTCCAATGTTGTTTTTGCTGGTATTCTGGGATTCTTCATATATCATGAGACCGGGAGCGTTGAATTTTATGCCGGAGCCGCCCTGGTTGCTCTCAGTCTGCTAATTCTCTATATCAGGAGGGGAAATCGTGAAGCCACTTGAAATCAGAATTATCATCACCGGGGGAACCTTCGATAAGGAATACGATCCGCTTAAGGGTGAGTTGAGTTTCAAAGACTCCCATCTGCCGGGAATTCTAAAAACCGTACGCTGCACAGTAAATACATCATTGGAAATAAATGAACTCACCGACAGCCTGGACATGACAGATGAGCACAGGGAGGAAATTGCGAAATCCTGTCTGGCAAGTCCCCAGGATCGGATCGTGATTACCCACGGGACGGATACAATGACCGTCACCGCAGAATATCTTCAGAAGCGTTTCCGGGAAGAAGGGGTAAGCCGCACCGTGGTGTTCACCGGGGCAATGGTACCCTATTCGGTTAACGGCTCTGATGCGCTGTTCAATCTGGGCGCAGCCCTTAGCGCAGCCCAGCTGCTCAACGAAGGGATATATATTTGTATGAATGGAAGGGTTTTTCAGGCAGGAGAGGTTATAAAAGACCGCTCTAAAGGAATTTTCACAGAAGAGGACGGCTGAAGCCTGGAGCCGGTATCGGCTTCAAACTTCCTGTACGTCCCGGATTATAGTGGCTGAAACCAGGAGTCCGGGTCGGAATACGGTGGTACGGTTTCGTCCTCTGGACTTGCTTTCATACAGCGCAACGTCAGCCTGTCGAAGCAGTTCTTCCCCGTCAACCGCATTGAGAACATGCACCGATGAACATCCGAGACTTGCGGTAACAGACAATTCATGTCCGTCGTAGTTCACCGTTTCACTTGAAATTGCAATCCTCAGCCGCTCTGCAATCCTCCATGTCTGCCGACGATTGGTGTTGGGCAGGAGCACGGTGAACTCCTCTCCTCCGAAACGAGCGGCCACGTCTGTGCGTCTCAGCGTGTGGTTGAGAGCGGATGCTATCCGCTGTATTACCATATCACCTGCAAGATGTCCGTAATTGTCGTTGAATCTTTTAAAATGATCGATATCCAGGACTATCAGTCCCAAGCCCAGAGAGTAGTCTTCTGCTATTTCAATCTCCTCATTCAGGCGTTTCATGAAGAAGATATGATTGTACAAATGGGTTTTTGAATCGGTAACAGCGCTGAGATAATGAATGTTATTCTGAATGGAGATTGAGGTGAAGTTCATTAATCGGTCGATGTAATGAATTTCTTCTTCCGTGTAATGATTTTCCAGAATCTTTGAACTGATGAGGATGATTCCATACAAACCGTTCAAACCCACGATGGGGACAATAATTTCCGGTTGAAAATTTCGTAATTTGTCGGTTATCTCAGGACATTGAAACTGAAATTCAAACAGTTCAAAATGAATGGTTCGAGGATACTTCACAAAGAAATCCTCAAAGGGTTCTAAAGATGAAAGTTCAATCTTGAACTTATGAGGCCTGAGATTTTGATACCCGTAAAATTGGGGCCGGGCGTTTCGATCCTGAAGGATGAAAATCAGTTTACCGGGAATGAAATTGTCAGAAATAGAGTCGATCACATAATCGAGAAGACTTTCCAGATTGGTTTTCGAAAAAATAACTGTTGCCTGTTTCAACAGCTGTTCCAGTTCGCTGATTCGTTTTTTATGACTGTCTATTTCGCGGAAAACACCAATTTGCTGGAGGAGTGTATAGTTTTCAATAACCTTGGGATTGCTGCTGAATTCTCTGTACATTAGTTATCGCTTATTGAAGATGGCATTCATCGATTAATGATCGTGATGATGTCCGGTCTCATCATGAACATGGCCATGATCCATCTCTTCTTCCGTTGCATCCCGTATATCAAGCACCTCTGCTTCAAAATGGATATCGACTCCAGCCAGGGGGTGATTAGCGTTGATGATAACCTGATCATTCTGAACATCTTCAATAACACAGTATCGGATTTCGCCCCGCACTTCCGCTTCGAACTCCAGACCCTTTTGTAATTCATCATCCTCGATATTTATATCTTTTTTATTGATGGTGAATACCAAATCATCGCTGTAATTGCCGAACGCTTTTTCTGCAGGTATATGTTCATCCACCGCATCGCCCACCGATTTACCGTTCAGACTGGATTCTATTCCCGGGGCAAGAAATTCGGTACCGTGAATATAGGGCAAATCTCCGTTTTGCTCGGAGCTGTCCAGTACAGTTCCATCTTCATCGCTCATTTTGTAGGATATGGTAACTACTTTGTGGGTATCAACCTTCATGCCTCTCTCCTTATTTTTTGAATTTTTCATACCATTGTTCGAAGTCGGTACAACTCAGCGGTTTGCTGTAGTAGAAGCCCTGCGCATCCTTACATCCAAGGTTTCTGATAAACTCCAGCTGACCTTCGGTTTCAATGCCCTCCGCAATTGTCAGGATTCCCAGATTATTCGCCATGCTGACAATCAAACCGCTGATAGTCCGGGCTTTTTCATCATGTTCCACGTTCATTACAAATGACCGGTCAACTTTTAACCGCTGAATCGGGAGCCTGAGCAGGTAATTCAATGAGGAATATCCGGTTCCGAAATCATCAATGGAGAGGGCAAACCCAATGGCGTTCAACTCCTCAAGCAGTTTAATGGTGGATTCGACCTCATTCATGAGGGTGCTTTCGGTTATTTCCAGCTCAAACCGCGAAGCATCCATTTCTTCTTCCCGTAGAATCTGCTTGAGACTGGGGATGAAATCCGGGTCGCTGAATTGCCGTACAGATACATTAATGGCTATCTTGAAATCGAGAATACCGTTTTCCAGCCATGTTTTCGCCTGTCTGCAGGATTTTCTGAATACCTGTTTGCCAATATCGATAATTACACCGGTTGATTCGGCCACCGGGATGAACTGACCAGGAGAAATAATCGAACCGTCGGGTTTAACCCAGCGAACCAGACTCTCAACGCCTGTGAGCTTGTTGGAGCTGAGATCCACTTGAGGCTGATAGTACACGACAAATTCGTCACGTGCCAATGCAGGGTGCAGATCTTTTGTAATTTCCAGCCGTTGTTCCGCTGCGTGGGCCATATCTTCCGAATAGTACATGAAGGAAGCACCTGTGGTGAGCTTTGCAATCTTCATGGCCATATCGGCATTTTTCAATACTGCAAAACTCTGGCCATGCAGAGATTCCACCGGTGCCAATCCAAGGGTCGCGCCAATAGGGAAGGGTGTATTTTTGATTACAAAGGGTCTGTCAAAAGGTCTGAGTAAATCTTCAGGAACCATTTTATTCTCCGGCCCCAGAAGTCCGAAGGTATCTCCTCCAATCCTTGCGATCAGGAGGTCCCCGGGAAGGCTGTTGGCGAGGCGGTCTGCAATAGCCTGAATAAGCAGGTCTCCGTTCTTATGCCCCAGGGCATTATTTACAGCAGAAAAATTATCAATATCCAGCACACCCAGCATATAGTTCGCATGTTTGGAACCGAGCTTATTCACTTCAAGGAGAAATCTCGTCCTGTTGGGAAGCCGGCTCAGCTGATCAAAATATGCATATTGATTCAGCTGGGTTATGAGATTGATATTGCTGAACCCCACACCAATGCTTACAGCAAAAACTTCAATAAGACTTTTTGCCACCTGGTCAATCGGGCCTGATGTATCCAGATAGAGACAGCCCCGCTTGCCCTCATTGTCGAAAAAAACCGCCACAGATTTGTCTGAAAATAGGGAAGCCTGTTGGTCTATACAGCGTTCAACCTCTTCTTTAATGGAAACCTGGGGAATGTCGTTAATTGACTGATTCAGGTTATCGCTGTATTTGCCTTCAGCTCCTGAAACATACATGTGCCGGTAATTACCGCCGTTGCCTATAGACCGCATCTCTATCACCACCAGACCATGAACAGACTCAATATTTAAAAGTTTCGCCGTGTATTTGATGATGTCTGCGGAGTAGTATTCATGATCACGGGTATTGAAGATGTGGTTTGTAGCTTCGATGATGGTTCGCATACCGATCTCACCCCGTTGAATTTTATGAACCTGTTGGTAGCTTCGTACTGCGGTTGTTAATGCAGTAATGAGGCGGGTTCTGGTGAGTTCAGATTTCATGCGGTAATCATTAATATCGTAATTTTGTATTACCTCAAGCTCTGGAGCGTATCCGGGTTGACCGGTACGGAGTATGATTCTTGGGGCGTCCAGTTTCAATTCTGTGCGTATGATCTTTGCAAGCTCAAGACCGGAATTGTCATGTTCCATAACCACATCAAGGAGAATAACCGCAATATCCGCCTCTTTCTCCAGAATCTCTCTGGCTTCTGCTGCGGAGTAGGCGTGGACAAATTGAAGCGGACGATCCAGTATTCTGATATCTGAAAGAGCCAGTGATGTGACTTTATGAACCTGATCGTCGTCGTCCACCACCAGTATTTTCCACGGCAGTCCCTGCCCCCAGGTGTGCTCATGTTCATTTTCAGAATTGAATACCAGTAAATCGTCCATGGATGCAGTCTTTGCTGACAAGAATTATCCTCCTTGAAGCTTCTTTGACAGTCTTGCCAATTATACTATCAGTCTAATAGAAAAACCTGTGAATTACTATGATATCCTTGTACTTAGGATCGCTGTGTCGGTATGAATATAGCATCAGGTATTGTCAGGGGTTATTTCAGATAATATTGAATCGATATCCTCCTGGTTCACATCGTCCTTTCTTTCATAGGCTAATTCTTCGTTTACTCCCCGCAGTTTGGAAAGCATTCCGAAAATAATCATGAACATAAATTTAACTGCGGCCTTGGGTTTTTTATTGATACTTTTCAAAAAACCCTGCCGGGTAATCTGCACAAGCCTCACCCTGTCCTGGGCAATAATGCTTGCGGTTCGCTCAGTGTTGCTGAAAAGCCCGGCTTCACCGAATATTTCCCCCGGACCCAGGGTTGTTATATAGACATGTTTTTCACCGCTTCCCACTTCCACTGAGACATTTCCATCTATTACCAGATATAAATTTTGGTCTATCTCATGTTCTTCTATTACAGATTCTCCGGGACTGAATTCATATGTGGATGCAAAGTCCAGGATGGAGTCGATTTCATCAGCCTGGAGATGAGTTCCCAACGAGGATTCATTGAGAGCTTCACGGATTCGTTCATGTTCCAGATCTATCTTTTTCATATCCATGAGTATAATAGAGAAAAGATGAAAAATCATCGGATTTCGTGGAGGATTCATTCATGATCATCAAATTCGGGAAGTGTTTTTCGGCTTTCAGCTCCCAGCTCCTTCAGTTCAGCAGCCCGTTTGACGAGGTTGCCTTTGCCCGTTGAGAGCTTGTTCATGGAGGCTTCCCAGCTTTTCCCCGCATCCTGAATCTTGGCTCCTACGCTCTGCAGATCCCGGAGAAACCCTTCGAACTTATCGTGAAGTGCACCCGCTTTTTCCGCTATAATTCGTGCATTGCGATACTGCCGGTCTCCCTTCCACATTTGCTCAATAATCCGGAGAGAAAGATAGAGACTTCCCGGGCTGACTAAAACAATTCGTCGCTGTAAGGCTGTCTGAAATAAGCCTGGATCGCTATGAAGAGCAGATGCCAAAGCCGCTTCAACCGGAACAAACATCAGAATAAAGTCCGGACTGTGAATTTCGGGAATTTTTTCATACGCCTTGGCATCCAGGGATTTCAGGTGGCGGTGAATGCTTTCCACATGTTTGCGGCTGTGAGCTTCCCGTTCATCTTCGGTAAGGGCATTCAAACTTCGCTCGTAGGAAAGCAGACTCGCTTTGGCATCAATGATGACCATGCGTTCACCGGGAAGCTGTACAACTGCATCCGGCCGCACGCGGTTTCCCTCTGCGGCAACGAATTCCTTCTGTAGATAAAATTCCCGGCCTTCCTTCAACCCTGAACTTTCCAGTACCCGTTTCAGAACCAATTCGCCCCAGCTGCCCAGGGTTTTGTTGCTGCCTTTTAAAGCTTCTGTGAGATCCCGGGTTTCGCTGCTCATCTGCTGGTTCAGCTCCATGAGTTGTTCCAGCTCTTTTCTGAGAAATCCCCGTTCCTGGGCATCCTGACTGCGTATCTGCTGTAAATGGCTGCGGAACTGGCCCAACTGCTGCTCAAGGGGCCTAAGAATTCCACCCAGCTGGCGGGTGTTTTCTTCGTGAAGCTGTTTCTGCCGCTGTTCGAGTACTCCGGCAGCGGCTTCTTTGAATTCTCTGAGCAGCTCTGCTCTGCTCTGTCTGAGCTGTTCCAATTCCCTGCCGTAATGTTCGGTATCAGCCTGGAGTTTGCTCATGAAGGCCGCTTTCTCCTCCCGCAGCCTGCCGTTTTCATCTCTGAGGACCCGCAGTTCCTTTTTGTTCTCTCCCTGGGAGCTTTTTTTCCAGAGTATGGCTCCCAAGAGCAGGCCGCTTAAAAGACCGGTGAAGAATACCGTAAGGGTGAATGCAATATTGATATCGAAATTCATTTAGGGAAACAGTATCTCCAGAGTGAATTCGGGAGTGGCCTCAATAACCGCACCGGCATCTCCAAGGGTATCCGTATCGGAAAAATCCCAAATGAATTTTGCCCCAAGTTTGGCGAAGCTGAAAAACTCAAGGTAGAGCTCGGTCTCCAGAAGCGTGGTTCCATGATAAATTTTATAGGGCATATCGGCGATTACATCCTGGTTTTCATATGTCCCTGTCTGGGCATCCCAGCTGGCTTTATCATCCATAAAATTCAAAAACATGGGGTTTTCGGAGAATTCATTCTGAAATTCATGACGGATCCGGCTGTTCCAAAAGGTCTTGATAAACTTCCACTCCGGCAGCTGGGAGTAGAAACCGACCGATGCCACTGACTGGAATCGTCGGGTGAATCCGTCCCCTTTGAATTCCAGAGGGTCGGCGCTTCTCAACTCCAAGGGTATCCGTCCGTTTTTTCCCAGCCTGTCGTACCAACGAAGGGAAAAACGGCTGCCGAGATATGCCGAGAATCGGTTATCTTCCAATTCAGGCGCTATATCAAAGAGAGGTTCATCCATAATCAGATCCAGACCGGTATGGTAATATCCGGCGGTAATGCCCTCCACCGGTGAAAAATCGATCCCCTCGGAGCTGTGTCCCGGATCTATAGATGGATTGAGAAACCCGGGGGCCAGGGAGAAAAAGATATCGGCTGAATATCCTTCCCTGATTCCGTGATCAACCGATTCATTTGGATTGTCATGAAGATTCCAGGAGGCTTCCAGTGTTATTTGGTTGATCAGATATTGAAGTCTGTCCGGTTCATTGGAGAGAAAAATCAGCTGGTTCTTTTCCATTACATCGTTTGCGTCGGAAAGCATCTGCTCATCGCTGAAGTTTCGGACATATCTTCCGTCGTAGATCAGGCCCAGTTTCAAGGGGCTTACACCATCCACCCGAACCGGCATCTGCTGTTGAATCCCCACTCCCCAGTTGCTGCGAAGCTGGGCGTATTCACCGGTGAATGTCTGCTCAACCTGGATTTCATCCTGAGAAGAAAAATCATTGAGACTTGTGTATGTCTCATCGCCCAAAAGGTCCGGATCGATAAGGCCGCCGGATATCAGTGTTTCACCGTGTCCCGGAAGACGGCTCTCTATAAGGCCGATGCTTGCATCGGAAAGAAGAAAATACTGGCGTTCATCCAGTCCCAACCCGGCTTTGAGTAACAGCTGGGTGTTCTCACCCTGAATCAGATTGAACCCCCGGTAGTCGAATATCAGCTCCGCTCCTGAGGGGATGTGGATCCCTGCAGCTTTCAGAACACTCGGATACCAGGGAACCCGATCCGCATTGTAAAAATAGATATGGTCAAGGCTGAATTCTAATTCATCAGCCCCCGCGGTTCCCGCTGCAGCCAGCAGAAGGGCTGTCAGTATATACACGAAACGTTTCATATAGGTTCTCCTCAAGATGTAGTCATTTCCCGGAGAGGGTGAACATATTGTACGCGATTTTTCATCCCAGTGCTACTTCCAGGCCCGGGCATATTGTACGGGGCAGGGGATTTCTGTGCCCAGGATCTGTGCAGCATGCTGGGGCCAGTATGGCTGCCGGAGCAGTGCACGGCCCAGGCTGATAATATCCGCCTGTTGTTCGGTCAATATTCTCTCTGCCTGTGGGGCTTCGGTTATAAGTCCCACCGCAGCGCAGGGTATTTCCGCTTCCCTGCGGATTGCGGCAGCCATCTCAACCTGGTATCCGGGGGTTATGGTGTGTGGCGCCGAACCGGGCAGAATACCTCCGCTGGAAACATGAATGAAATGCGCCCCTTCCTCTTTGAGGCGGGAGGAGAGGTGGACACTGTCTTCCAGAGACCAACCGCCCTCCAGCCAGTCGCTTGCAGAAATTCTTACCGACAGGATTGCCTTGTTCTTAATTTCGGATTTCAATTCCCGTGCAAGTTCCAGCAGAAACCGCATCCGCTTCTCCCTGTCTCCGCCGTAGCCGTCTGTCCGGGAGTTTGACAGGGGTGAGAGAAAGTTGTGGATAAGATAGCCGTGTGCTGCATGTATTTCGATCAGTTTGTATCCTGCACGGACGGCCCGCCGGGCAGCAAGCATAAAAGCCGTCTGAACTTCCTGAATATCATCGTCAGACATTGCGGCGGGTTTGCGATGATTGGGGGAGTAAGCCCGGATATCCGGTGCTATTATCGGCCAGCCCCCTGTTTCATTGGAGAGAGGGCCATATCCTTCAAAGGGGCGTGCGGTTCCCGCTTTTCTGCCTGCATGGGCAAGTTGTATACCAGGAATGCTGCCGGCTTCTTCAATCTGTTGAGCCAGTGCGCTCAGACCGTGAACCTGATCATCTGACCATATTCCCAAATCTTCGGGAGAAATGCGGCCCCGGGGTTCAACTGCAGTTGCTTCGAGTATTACTGCTGCAGCTCCTCCGATGGCCCTGCTGACATAATGACTGTAATGCCAGGAGCTCACCATTCCCTGAATGGACGAATACTGGCACATGGGAGCCATAATAATTCTATTCTTCAGGGTGATCTCTCCCAGTTTCAATGGGGAAAACAAAAGGGGATTCATGGTGACCTCCGTATTCAGTTTAATCCAGTAGACGGACAAATTCCAAAAATCATAGTGGATGAATGTGTGTCCGGGAAAATAAAAAAAGCCCTGCAGATAGAGAATCTGCAGGGCTTGCAAGAGCGACCGATCGGAATCGAACCGACATCATCAGCTTGGAAGGCTGAGGTAATAGCCGTTATACGACGGTCGCTTGGCACGGCTGTATATGTATAATAGATGGCACCGAACTGTCAACACATTTAGTGAATAAATTTCTTCCTCCTTACTGATTGTGTTATCCAGGAAAATATCCTATGATTCGATCATGGCATCACGAGGCGAGATATACACCACCCGTTCAGATTCTGAGCGGAGAACCTATTTTTTTAATGTAAAAGAAAACCGCAGAGGCGACCTGTTTCTTAATATTGTTGAAAGCAATAAAAAGGATGAAGGGGAAAGTTTCGACCGGCACCAGATAATGGTGTATGAAGAAGATATTAAAGGATTTATGGAAGAGCTGGAAAAAGCCGTGGCCATCGCCAGAAAACGGGAGAGCCTCGCTGAAGCCGCTGCTCCCAAAAAATATAAAACCAAGACCCCTTCAAATCAATCTGGCAAGCCCTCCGGCAGCAGACAAAAGAGCCCCGGCAGCCCGGACACCAAAGCAACCAACCTCCAGAGAAAGAAAGTTTTAAAATTAAAAAAGAAGCGCGACGGCAAAAGCTAAAAAGAGCGGGCTGATTTAGTATTTAAAGCTCTTACGCTGAATTTTAGACGGTCCGTATCTTCGTATTGCTTCTTTGTGAGCCTTTGTTGGATACCCTTTATGCCCGGAAAATCCATAGGCGGGTTCCTCTTTATGATAACTAATCATCCAGCTGTCCCGGGCTACCTTTGCGATAATTGAAGCAGCGCTTATCTGCTCAATGCTGCTGTCTCCCTTTATGACCGACTGGCAATCCCCGTGCAGTGAAGGCGCGTACCCTTCCAGGGAGGTGAAATCCGGCAGGAATTTACCGTCAACCCTAATGCTGAATCGCTGATCTCTCACAGGATCCCCGCTGCTGCCCAGCAAACCGGTCAGCATTTCAGCGAGGGCCCGGTTCATTGCCAGGAGGGTTGCATGATGTATATTCAGCCTGTCAATTTCATCCTGCCACACCCAGCCTGTACCGTAACATTCTGCCTTTCGCCGGATTTCCAGATCCAGCTCGGTGCGTCGTGCCTCGCTGAGTTTCTTGGAGTCTGCGAGTCCGGAAATACCGTGATCCGGGCTAAGAATTACTGCAGATGCAACAACGGGGCCCGCGAGGGGGCCCCGTCCAACTTCATCAATACCGCATATTAATGAGGTATTCATGCTTCTTCCGTTCATGAAACGCTGATCTTTTTTTCCGACTCCCACAGGCCGTGAATATTGCAATAACTTAACGCCTGAATGGTGCCGGATGTCTTGAGTTTAACATCCACTGTGACTGCGGGCTCGGTGAAAGCTGAGCCTTCATTGGCACCTTTCGCGGAAGCGCCGTGTGCGGTGAACTGACTGTCTGCCAACTGAATGGTGAACTTTTCCCCTTCGGGCCGGAAATACACCTGAATCCAAGATATAAAATGTTCGGTGGTATTCGGATGGGGGATCTCTTTGCCCACGCTGGCGGCGATGCTGAATTTCTCCCCGCTTTTCACTGTATCCGGGCATTCGATTACCGGGGCATGTTTCTCCGCCTTCCAATCGGCCGTCTGGATTCCGTCTGCTATTGCCATATAGTCTCCTTCACGGTGGTACGCCGCTTTATGGTATTTCCCCTCGAATAAGAGGGGCTGGTATGCTACTATGGTATCAGGAAACGCCGACGATGGAAAGGAAACTTGACTATGGATGGGCGGGGGTGATATTTTCATGCTCCGAGTCACATATCGGCACCTGTCACATATACGTGGATGCTTCCAGTATTTTGGGGAATCAGCGTATAGATATCACTTCACAAGCGAGCTAACACGTGTTTCTAAAACGAATAGAGATGTTCGGTTTCAAATCTTTTGCAGATAAGACCGAAATTGAGTTTACCAACGGTATATCAGCTCTGCTGGGGCCCAACGGCTGCGGTAAGAGCAATGTGGTCGATGCCATAAAGTGGGTTCTTGGCGAACAGGCCACCCGAAGTCTCCGGGCCGAAAAAATGGAAGATATTATTTTCAACGGCACGGAAGACCGGAAGGCCCTGAATGTTGCCGAAGTCACCCTTACGCTGGAAAACGATGAGGACCTTGTACAGCTGGATGCCCCGGAAATCAGCGTAAAACGCAGACTCTTCAGAAGCGGAGAGAGTGAATATTATCTGAATAACACACCGGTGAAGTTGAAAGAATTGAGAGAACTTTTTCTGGATACGGGAATTGGAAAGTCTGCGTATTCCATTATGGAGCAGGGAAAAATTGACCAGATCCTCTCCACCAAACCGGAAGAACGCCGCTACATCTTCGAGGAAGCTGCAAGCATTACCAAATATAAGGTGAAGGGGCAGGAAGCTGAGCGTAAACTCCGCCGCACCGATGAGAATATCCGCCAGGTTGAGAGCATCCTTTCGGAGGTGAAGCGTTCCTATGACAGCCTGGAAAAGCAGGCAGTGAAAACGGAGCAGTATCATACGCTCAGGGAAAAACGTTTTGAATTGGAACGGGATCTGAACCTGCTGAAATTGCGGGATTACTTCGAAAAAAAAGATCAAAAGACCCGGAATCTGGAAGAGGTCGGCAAAGAGCGGCACGGCATTAAAACCACCATCGATTCCATTAACGAGCACCTGGAAGAAAACCTTGACCAGGTGAATTCCATGGAGAATGAGCTCAACGATTCAAATAAGCGTCTCTATGGATTAACTATCGAAAAGTCCAATCTTTCAAGTCAGCTCAGTATGATTCATGAACGGGTAAGGGAACTGGAAGATAAAATTCAGCAGGATAAAGCCCAGGAACATGCCATCAAAGAAAAGAAAGGCCGCTTGGAGAAAGATCGTGAAGAAAAGCAGAAACAGATTCATGATTACACCAAGCGTCTCACCGAAGTCGGGGAAAACATTGAGGAATTCACCCAAAGCATTAAGACTTCGGAACAGCGGGTGAGTGCCAACGAAAAAGAGGAAAAACGTCTTGAGTTGGAGAATCTTGACTTCGACGTACAGATGTCCAATCTCCAGCAGGATCTTCAGCACCTCACCGATGACATTGTACATGAACTGGATGAACAGCTGAAAAAAGCTTCTGAGAATATCGAAGAGCAGAAAGAGGCTCGGGAAGCACTTCTTGAATCGGTTCATCAGCTTGAAAAACTGATTTCAAGGCAGCGTCAGAATTATCATGATGTAGCCTCTCCGGCAGATCAGGGCGAAGCGGTGGCAGGCATTGTCACCCGGGGACTGGAGGAACTTTCTGAAATTCACGGAAGTATTGCCGAAAGCTTTCAGCGCTACAGTAATGCCGCCCCCAGTTTTATTGAAGATTTTCTGGCCCCTGAAGGTATCATTACCAGAAAGCGTGAAATAGATTCACAGCTTTTGGAACTGAGGAACAATATAGAAAAAAACCGAAACCTCATGACCCAGCTTACAGATGAGAACCGGTCGCTCCAGGAAAAAATCCGGGAATATCGGGGTACGCTCCAGGAATTGTTGGTGAACAAGGAGCGGATGAAGGGGCAAAAGGACGCTGTTCAAAGTGAGAGCGACGGAATTGATCAGCAGATAAACGAATTGGATGCCCGGATTCTGGAAAATCGCCAGAAGATTGCCGAGGATGAAGGCCGTCTCAAGGGACTTGAGGGAAGAATTACCGAGCTGAATAAAGAAAAGGAAGAGCTTTTAAAGCAGGAAAGCAGCCTCCAAAAAGATTTACAAAATCTTGAGAAAGGGATTTCGAGCCGCAATAAAGATCTTTCTAAAAAAGAAAAAGAGCTGCAAAAGCATATGGACCAGCTGGGGAAGGTTCAGGCACGGCATGAGACCCTTCAGATTGCACTTACGGAAATCACCACCGAAATGAAGAATCTCTATACCAATTTCCGTGAACGGTATTCCCGGGATCTGAGTGAGTTTGAAGACAGCATTTATGAGATTCAGTTTAATACCAAGAATATCAGGGAAGAAATCGCTTCGGTGAAGGATCGCTTAAAATCCCTGGGTTCTGTGAACCTGATGGCTATTGAAGAGTTTGCAGAGGTGAAAGAGCGCTTTGATTTCCTCAACGGTCAGCTGGAGGACCTTCAAACTGCAAAGAATGATCTTCAGGAGGTTACCACCCAGATCCGTGACGAATCGGCCCGGCTCTTTCTGGAAACCTATGAACAGATCAAGAAAAATTTCCACTCCATGTTCCGCCGACTGTTCGGCGGAGGCCGGGGGGAGCTCAAGCTCACCGATCCCGACAATGTTCTGGAATCGGGAATTGAAATTTTCGCCCAGCCCCCTGGAAAAAAACTGGAAAACATTACCCTCCTTTCCGGCGGGGAGCGCAGCCTCACAGCCGTCGCCATGCTGTTCGCCACCTATATGGTGAAGCCTTCGCCATTCTGTCTCTTGGATGAGATTGATGCGGCTCTTGATGAAAGTAATGTTGGACGCTTCATTAATATGTTGATGGAGTTCGCCAATACCTCCCAGTTCATAGTAATAACCCATAATAAGAAGACCGTAGCAGGGGCAAGTACCCTTCTGGGAATTACCATGGAAGAGTCAGGGGTTTCCAAGGCGGTATCAATCCGGCTTGGAACAGGAGAAACAGATGAGAAGGTACGAAGCTACCTTGACCGCTGATTTTCGCACCCTATTCCGGCTGCCGGTGGGGGCTGATGTGTTGGGCCGTAGCGTATAATAGGTGAAAAGATGGATGTTCGCGGACTGGAAGACTGGAAAAAACTTATCATTATTATAGGTGCAGCTTCACTTCTGGCTATGATTATTACAATAATCGCAGTACTGGCATCCGGCCCTTCTGGTGAACAGGCAGATGAAAGAGTCACGGATCCGGAAAGAGATCGCCCAATAATGGGCACCATTGAAGAGTTTCGCCTTACGCCCCAGGGCTTCATGTTTCCTCCGGTGGTGGAAGAAATCTGGTACGGCAGCTACAGTCCGCTGCGGGAACGGAAGCTTCAGTGGGGTATGGAAGAATTCAGCCGTTTTTACTATGATCCCCGGGAAATCGGCAGTGAAAATCTCAGAAAGCAAAACCGGAAACTGATAGACAATCTGCTGGAAGAAACTCCTTAGTTTTTCATTCCTCCCTCCGAAAATATAAAAGGGAGGGACAATGACTATACGCAACTCAGCCGTTTGTACCGGCATTTGTCTCACAATACTTTTTACCGGATGCTCAACCACTCAGCAAGTGAATATGGATCAGTTCTCTGCGGATATTTCCGAACCGGAAGCCGCGGAGTCACAACAGATGCCGGAGTCAGGATTCCCGAGGATGAACACCCGTAACCGTGTTGGGGATCCGGCGGTATTGAATACCCTGATGCAGTTACCTAACATCGCCTCTGAAGTTCATGAAACAGGATCAGTTGAAGGCTCTATTCGTCCTGTATCCGTCATTACACCATCTTTTTCAGATCTTACACCTGAGCTCCCTGCGCCCACATTAAAGGAACAATTTCCTGAGGGTAATAAAACCGTCACAGAACAAACAGTTGAAACAATACCTGAAGCAGAGCCTGTGTCCGAACCTGGACAGCTGTCCGAATCTGAACCTGTTTCCGAACCTGAACCTGTTTCCGAACCTGTGCCCGCTCGAACTCCTGATTCCGAACCTGTGCCCGCTCGAACTCCTGATTCCGAAGAATCTGTTTCCCAGGATCCATCGTCACAAGTGCCAGATACAAACACAACAGAAATGGCAACTTCACCGGAACAAATCCCCGCTGCTGTACGATCAGCAAAGGATCCTGAGGGTAATCAGACTAGTTCCGAGACGGGACTTCAATCTTCAAGAATATCTTCCTCGCTCAATGAATCCCAGGCTGTTGAACGGGAATCTGCTGTTGAACAGGGACCTGCTGAAATGGTGGTGAATATTGAAGTGTATTTGGAAGATGGCAATCTTGCCCGCGTACCCCTGGAGGGAAGGGGGTGGGTGTTCACTGAAAGCAGCGGTGATGCAGATTTTGTATCTAAAAAACGGGAGCAGGATCGGGAAGTTTTTGTCTTCACCATTGGCGCCGAGGGCTCTCAAACCCTTCGTTTCCAACGGCAGAATTTAACCCGTGGAAAGGTAGATAGAAAGACTATGGCAATCAGTTTTCTTCCTCCTGAAGATTCTGAAGCAGCAGTCTCCGATCGTCAAAATTCTGATGCTGCCGATGATGGGCTTGTGCCCGCTTCCCGTGTAGATAGTGCTGCCGCGGATCCGTTGATGCCGAATGAATTGGGGCAATTGTCCCGGAGTGATGCGGGTAAAACGCCAGGGGCGTCAGCCTCTGGCTCCGATAACATCCCGGGAACCTTAGGTGCTGATATGAATGATATGTCCCCCGGCGAGCTCGAACAGCTTGCCATGGAAAGTATCCGGAAGAATAATGAGCAGAAAGCCCTTGAGATCTACGAGCTGATATCCGGACAATTTCCCGCGTATGATTATATAGACAGGGTACTATTCCGGCAGGCGCAGTTGCTGGAGAGTCCCGGTACGGTACGGAATATACATCGCTCCCTGGCTTCGTACCGTGAAATTATCAGTCTATTTCCCTTCTCGCCCTTTGAAAATGAAGCCCGGGAGAGGATCAGATACATTGAGCGGAGTTTTATCCGGGTTTTCTGATAGACGGTTTCCAGTCTCTACAGCTCCTTGACATTGAGCTTTACAACAAGTATAAGTAACACTAAATTTTTCTGCGTATTCTCAATCGTTTCTTCGGGAACGATTGGGTATGTGCGGTGTTCAGGGGTGAGCAAATTGTTTGACAGATTGTCAACAACATTTTCAGATCTGTTTCGGCAGATGGGCGGAAAGACCAAGATCAGTGAGAAAAACGTTCAGGATGCGGTGGAGCAGATAAAACTCGCTCTGCTGGAAGCCGACGTAAATCTCCGTGTTGTCCGCCGCTTTGTAAATGCAACCCTGAAAGAGGCTGCCGGCGAACATGTGCTCCGATCGGTGAGCCCTGGGCAGCAATTTGTGAAAATTGTCCATGAGAGGCTCGTACACCTGCTGGGCGATGAAGCTGCTGAACTCAAGCTGAAAGGTCCCGACACCACATCGGTAATTCTGTTACTGGGGCTTCAGGGAAGCGGTAAAACCACTACCGCTTCCAAGCTGGCAGCCCGACTCAAAAAACAGGGGCGCAGGCCTCTGCTCGTTGCAGCAGACCTGGTGCGTCCAGCTGCGGTTGACCAATTGGTTACCCTGGGATCCCAAATTGAAGTGGACGTGCATTCTGAAAAGGGTGCCAAGGATCCGGTGAAAGTAGCTAAAAATGGTCTCAAGCGGGGAAAAAAAGAGCTGTACGATACGGTGATTATCGATACCTCGGGCCGGATGCATGTTGATGCCGATCTCATGAAAGAGATTAAATCGGTATTTCAAGGGGTAAAACCCGATGAAACACTCTTGGTGGCCGATGCAATGACCGGACAACATGCGGTTGATATTGCCAAAAGTTTTGATGAAACCGTTGAACTCAGCGGTGTCATTCTGAGTAAATTCGATTCGGATACCCGTGGCGGTGCGGCATTGTCCCTGAAATCCATTACCGGCAAGCCGGTGAAATTTATCGGGGTGGGTGAAAAAGCCGACGATCTGGAAATCTTTGTTCCCGAGAGGATCGCAAGCCGGATTTTAGGAATGGGCGATGTGGTATCTCTGGTAGAGAAAGCCCAGGAAACCATAGATGAGCAGGAGGCCGTGGATCTTCAAAAGAAGATGGCTTCCAAAAATTTCACCCTGGAAGATTATCTTGACCAATTTTCCCGTATGCGGAAAATGGGTGGACTTGATAAGATCATGGATATGATGCCGGGCATGCAGGGGCAGATGGAGATGGATGAGCAGCAGGAAAAAATGATTGCCCATCAGGAGGCAATAATCCTATCCATGACTCCCAAAGAACGGCAGAATCATTTTATGATCGGTCCCGCTCGCCGAAAACGGATCGCCAGGGGAAGCGGCACTTCGGTGCATCAGGTGAATAAAGTAATAAAAGACTTTGATAAGATGCGGCAGATGATGAAGAAGGCCGCAAAAAACAAGAAATATCAGCAGCAAATGATGAAGCAATTGGGTGTGTAGAGGACCCTCCCTCTCGCGGCAGCATCCATGGGGAGTCCCGTGCTTTATACGCTGTGTAAAAAATAGAAATTAACCTGTTGAAATGGTACAGGATAGATCAGGAGGATATCCGTGAGTGTGAAAATTCGATTGAAGCGATTTGGTTCCAAAAGACGTCCGTATTACCGTATTGTGGTAATGGACTCACGTACAGCCCGGGATGGCCGGGCGATTGAAGAGCTGGGTTTTTATCATCCCATCGAGATGGAAGAAAAGCAGTTGGAAATCAACGAAGAAAAAATCCGTCAGTGGCTGGATAAGGGTGCGCGTCCTTCCCCCACTGTCAGGAAGTTGTTGAACAAGAAAAACTTTCATCTGAAGTAGTCTCTCGCGTAATTTCCTGAAGGAGGAGAGATGCTGATGGAACGAGATTTTGTAGAATATGTAGCCAAGTCCCTGGTTGATGAACCGGAGAACGTCGAAGTAAATGTAATCGAAGGTGAAAAATCCACGATTCTTGAACTCCGAGTTGCCGCGGATGATATCGGTAAGGTAATAGGGAAGAATGGTCGGATTGCAAAAGCTGTCCGGACACTCCTGAATGCCACAGCATCCAAGACCGGTAAGCGGGTTGTTCTGGAAATTTTGGACTGATGAATCCCCGACTGGTAATCGGCCGTGTTCTCGCACCCCACGGTGTGCGGGGAGAAGTGAAGGTGCAGAGCCTTTCCGGAGAAGATGCCCATTTTAAGTCGCTCTCAACGGTGTGGTTGAAAATTGCCAATCGCGAGATCGAAACCCAGGTGCAGTCGGTAAGAGGCGCATTGCCCAATCTGATTATAGCATTTGAAGATGTGCACACGCCGGAACAGGCGGGGAAATTCCGGGGAGCTGAAGTGCTGGCCGAAAGAAGCCGGGCTTCCAGGAAAAAAGACGGTGAGTTCTATTATGCCGATCTGACAGGCTGCAAAATCCTGTATCAGGCTGAGGAAATTGCAGAAGTTAAGTCGGTCTGGAATAACGGTAACTGCCACATGTTTGAATGTGAACGGAAAAATGGAGAAGTGGTTCAAATTCCTTTTCAAAGCAAGTTTATCGGAACGGTTGACATTGACCGGAAGCAGATTGAATTACTTGTGGATTGGATTCTTGAATGAAACTGAAAATTCTGACATTATTCCCTGAAATAATTGAAGGGTTTTTCCAGAGTTCAATAATGGCCAAGACCGTTGAGCGGGGGTTGATTGATTACAAGGTGATCAATTTCCGGGATTACGCGGAAGATAAACATCATACTGCGGATTCCTATCCCTACGGAGGCGGAGCGGGGATGGTTCTTAAATGCGAACCCATTGCCGGAGCGTTAGACGCCGCCCTTGAGTCGGGTGGAAGCCCCTCAAGACGAATTGTGTATCCAAGCCCTTCGGGTACTCAGTTCAACCAGGAAAAAGCTCTGGAACTTGCACAGATGGATGAACTTATATTTATCTGTGGACGGTATGAAGGGTTGGATCAGCGTATTATTGATGAATATGTTGACGAAGAAATTTCAGTGGGTGATTATGTGCTTTCCTCCGGAGAGGTGGGAAGTCTGGTAATCATTGATGCGGTGTACCGGCTTCTTGACGGTGTAATCAACAGCGAATCGCTGCTTGAGGAAAGTCATGAAGACGGGGTGCTTGAGTATCCCCACTACACCCGTCCTGAGGAATTCAGGGGCAGATCTGTCCCTCCGGTTCTTCTTTCAGGACATCATGAAAAGATCCGCATATGGCGGCGCATACAGGGCTTAAAAAAGACCCTGAGAAACCGCCCGGATCTCTTGAGGAACCGGAAATTATCAAAGGAAGATGAAAAGCTTCTTTCTGAAATAGAGCAGGAGGATGATCATGGATCTGATTAAAGCAATTGAGAGCGAACAAATTCGTGATGTTGCGGAATTTCATATCGGCGATACGGTAAAAGTACATTACCGGATTGTTGAGGGAAAAACTGAGCGTACGCAGGTATATGAAGGTACAGTAATTGCCCGGAATAATTCCGGTGCATCGGAAACCTTCACTGTACGGAAAATGTCCTACGGTGTGGGTGTGGAGAGGGTTTTTCCCCTTCATTCCCCGAGAATTGAGAAGATAGAAATGGCTCGACGGGGACGGGTACGCCGTTCCAAGCTGTATTATCTGCGCAGCCGCAGAGGTAAAGCCGCCAAAGTTCGGGAGCTTATCAAGAAAAAATCTGCAGCCAAGGAAGCATAGGGGGGCACCCCAATGGCAGCCGCTGCAGGCGGTCTACCGCCGAACAATCAGTTTTCTCAAACAGTTTTTACTGTTACGGCCAGGATATCCCCTGGCCTTTTTCGTTTAAACCTTGACGGTAAGGGCATAACAGCCCGTACAGCCCTGGACCTGACTCCGGGAAAGCAGTATCAGGGACAGTTCAGGCAGATCGGACCTGACACAATTCTCCAGATCCAGCGTACATCCACCGATGCTTCGGGTGTACCCCATCTTATCCAGCAATACCGGGAGAAAGCAGACGTACCCGATAATCTGCTCAGCAGAATCATTCTGGGACAAATGGTGCAGCAACAGCGGCCGTTCCAGGCGGGAGCCTTCCGACAGCTTTACCTTCAGCTTCAGTGGTTGTATCCCCAGATATCAAATTCCGGCGAGCCAAGGGAACCTCGGCAACTGCCGGGAATTGCATTTCCGAAATTGCTTGAAGCCGCCCGGTTCGTCAGCATCATGCAGGATAAGGGACTGAGTTTTTCCGATGATCAGCTAAAAATGTTTCTTCGGGCAATGGGGGTGTTGCCGGAAATCCGTCATACCGAACCCGATGCTGGAAGATCGGGAGGTGAAAAATCTGAATCAGGCGGCGAACATGGATCCGGGAATCATTCCCGGGAGAATTCCCAGGGAGGTGAATATTCCGGAAAGGATGGAGAGAGGCATCAGGAGAGCCGGGATGAAGAACTGTGGAATTTGGTTCAACAATTCAATGCGTCTTCTGCCGGTGTTGGAACGGGAAGCAGATCCGGTGTTTCAAAAAATGCGGCCTGGATGATCATCCCTCTGGCCAATCGGGATAATCCTGAACAGCGGGGCTTTCTGCGATATAATTCTGCCGATAAAGATGAGGCTGTAAGTGTGCGGGTGGGGGAATGGTTTTTTGCCTGGTATGAAAATGAACGGGGCACCATGTATTTTCAATTTCCGGGAGAATCGGAGGGATTCGTTGCATCTGAACACGTTTACCCCGCAAAAAACGTGTCATTCATTAAAGATCAATTGAAAAAAACTCTCAAAGGATTTACTTTTAATGAGGTGATGGAATTATCAGAGCTTATGGATTCTGATGGATTTTCTCTCAGCAGCGGAATGGAAAATATTTTTATCCGACGAAGTTCCGATTGATTTTGATTTGGGGACTGGTTACATGTACCAAGATATACGACCCTTTTACGGAAGAGCATCCGGGCGGACCGGGAAACGGCAGGCAGTGGCTCTCTACTATCGAAGGGATTTGCCCGCCCCCCTTATTCTCGCCCGGGGAAGCGGATATCTTGCGGATAAAATCCTGGCCTCAGCAGAATTGGCTGATGTGCCGATAATAAAAGACAGTACTGTGTCCGGGATGCTTATTCATCTGGATGTGGGCCAGATAATACCGGAGAGCTGCTATGAAATAACGGCTGAATTATTCCGGTTTGTACAAAAAATAGATAGAAAGGGTCGTTGATGAAGGAAATTTCCGTAGATAGTTTAGAAGCTGGAATGAAATTTACCGAACCGCTGTATATGGACGCTGATAATATCATTGTTCCCGCCAAGGTTCCCCTGAAGGAAAAGGACATCCAGCGGCTGAAGCGCTGGAAAATCCCGGCAGTCCAGACAGAGGGCGAACAAATCAGTGAAGACACTGAAGATGAACCCAAGGGCTTTCACGGAATGATCCAGATGGCTTTCACATCCCCTTCACAGAAAGAGGTAACCAAACTCTACACACGCTATTCTCAGAAATATGCTGAGTTCATGACAGATATAGAAAACAGAACTCCACCCGACAGCATAGATATCAAAGACCTTATAGATAAGATTTTGGAGCTTCTTCAGGAACATAAGGAAGATGTAATACAGTACATCCTGTACGGTAAGCAGGGTGAATCCAATTCCGCGGAAAATGCGGTGAACGCCACAATTTTATCCATCCTTATCGGGCAGGAGATGAATCTGGTTTCCCATAAAATTCATCAATTGGCCGCCAGCGCCCTCCTGCGGGACTGTGGCATGCTGAGGATTCCTGTGGAAATCAGAAATAAAAAAGGGAAATTGAGTAAGGACGAGCTTCAGCAGATCCGCACCCATCCTGTCCATTCCTACCGTATTATTACCAAGGAAATTGGTTTTTCTGAAGATGTGGGAATTCCCGCCATGCAGCACCAGGAGCGCTGGGACGGGCAGGGGTATCCGAAAAATTTAAAGGGAAACGCAATTTCATTACATGCACGAATAATCTCCGTTGCAGATGCCTTTGAGGCCATGGTAAGCGAACGGCCCCACAGAAATGCAATGATCGGGTACACCGCCATGCGCACCATACTCAGTGATAACGGACGTCGATTCGACCCGGATATTCTGAAAATTTTTATCCGAACCCTGGGAATTTATCCAATCGGATCAATAGTACTCCTCAATAATTCCTGTATTGGAAGGGTGGTGAAACACAAGCCCGATGCTCCCCTTCGCCCCCGAATTAAAGTCATGATTGATGAAGAAGGAACCGCACATTTCCAGGATGATGGAGAAATAATCGATCTGGCGGAGTCCACAAAAATATTCATTGCAAAGGCGGTGGACCCCAAGACGGTACAGGAAAAAAGCTGAAATAGTCCGCCATTCATTCAAGCAGTGCTCTCTTTCTACCAGTAGTGAATTCGATGAACAATCATCGTTTTCGAAATTCTTCGAGTTCTGCAATAGGTATTCTGGGTGAGCGTATGTGTGCGGGATTTCTCGGAAAGCGTGGCTGGAAAATTCTTGAACAAAACATCAACTCTCCGTGGGGGGAGGTCGATATTATATGTGAGAGGCAAGGATGCCTCTGGGCGGTTGAAGTCAAAACCCGATGGAGTTTTGATGACCACTGGATGCCTGGAATCGTGAGCCGCAAACAGCTGCGGCGAATTCGCAGAAGTCTTGAATGGTATGCAAGGGAATGCAGATCCTCAGACTTTACTCAACTTCGGGTGTATCTGGCGCTTGTCATTATTTCCACTGGTAAAATCCAATTCTTTTCAACTGCTCCTTAAGGAATAGGAAGATCATGGAAGATCGAATTGTCTTTAAGGACCGGGATTCACGGCTGGAAGTTCTCAAAGAGAAAATCCGGGACCCAAGGTATCTGCAGTATGCGGTGCAGCGAATTGCAGGAAATCTTACCGAGGAGTACTACAGCCGTACGCAGCAGAATGAGACCCAGTCCAAATAACAGCAAAGGCCGTTATACGGCATCTTAAAATCGTTTTTGAATCTCAATTCCGGCAATTAATTCAGCCAGCGATAGTGCGGCGTATTTTTGTCGGCGGCTGGTTCCTCTTTCCATTACCCCAAGTATCTGTTCAAACAACTGCTCGCTCTTCATGGACCATGTCCTTTCATGCATGGAACGCACGGCGGCGAGAATACTGTCGATCAGGGCCCCGTCTCGGTGGCGCAAAAGTGCGTTTTGAAGATGTCGGGTGAAATATTCGCTTCGTAACTCGTTAAAAGGAGGGGCAATTTCTTCATATACCCGGAAAAGCTGCCGGAGTACCACAGGATCCCCCTCCAATTCCAGAATATTATCCGCTGCACTGAGGCTGTACTCTCCGCCGATAAATTCAAGAATTTCAATAGCTTTGATCCGCTGCGGAACGTCGGCTCCCCGGGGCGAGGAACCCGCTGAGACCCGTCTGTAGGGGCTCAGAGCGATCCGTTGTATTAAAGATATGCTCACCCTGTCACCGGCGCTGATGACGCCGTCTGCAGCCTGCCTGGCCAGATAATCCAGAGCCTGATTGTACATCGGAGAGGTATCCCGGGAAATGTCGGTGGCGGCATCGATCCACATAACCTCCTCCCGGGAAAGCTGGGGCACTTCCAGGGGTATCCACTGAATATCCTCAACCTGCGCGTTGAGAGAAAAGGCAGAACAGAAAAAGCACAGGACTGCAGCATACACCATGCAGCGGGAGAAAAGGAAAAGATGAACCGGGGAGGAGTCGCTGTGGGAAGCTCGTGGCGGCCGCAGCCGGAGACGGAAACTCTGCATTATCTTCAATAGTACTATGCAAACATTTTCTTGACCATAGCGGGCATTGAACCTATGATTAGCGGGTATGAAAAAAGCGTTATTTCCCGGATCATTCGATCCGCCCACCCACGGACATCTGAATATTATTCATCGGGCCATGGAAGTATTCGATGAAATTCACGTGGTAATCGCAGTGAATCCTCAAAAAAATTATGCATTTACCGCGGAGGAACGCTTCCAAATGATCAAAACCCTCACCGAGGATTTTGATAACGTATATGTGCATCTCTGGGACCGTCTTATTGTGGAGTTTGCCGATAAAATCGGTGCCAAAGTGCTCTTGAGGGGCGTGCGGGCACTGGCGGATTTTAATTATGAGTTCGAATTGTCCATGATGAATAAAGGACTGAACGCCCGGGTTGAAACCCTCTTTATGCCCACCGACCCCCAGTATTTTGTTCTCCGCTCCTCAGCAATCCGCGAACTGGTACGGCTTGGAGGGGACATTACTTCAATGGTTCCAGGACCGATAATTGGGCAGGTAACCGAACGCTTCTCGGGTAAAAATTCCTGAATCTAATTCGATTATTTTGTGTTTTTGTATTTACATGATGCGGTCATTCAGGGTAAATTGAACATCGTTCAAGTTAACTTGACAAAAGGTACACCATCATGTAAGTTCTCATGAATTAAATAATAAGTGAGGATGAGTTACTATGGCTGTACCCAAGAAACGGGCATCAAAGGCCAGGACACGCAGACATCATTCAATCAACCGGAAGCTTACGGTTGCGAATCTCGTTGAATGCGATAACTGCGGCGCCAAAAAGATGCCTCATCGTGTATGTCCTAAATGCGGTTTTTACCGAGGCAAACAAGTAATTGAACCGGATACACTTTCCTAAACCGTGAATCCGGTTACATGATTGCGCTGAACCCCGGAAATCAAATATGATTCACCGGGGACGGCATGATCAAAGCAACAAATTATGGAGGGTTCCATGGACGAACTGTTCGAGAAGATGAAGAAACTCATTGCGGATAAGCTGGAAGTAGAAGAAAGCAAGATTACACCAGAATCTTCCTTTCGGCAGGATCTTGGTGCTGACAGTCTCGATACATACGAGCTGGTATACGCCATCGAAGAAGAGATGGGAATTACCATCCCTGACGAAAAAGCAAACGAATTCGAAACCGTAAAAGACGCTCTTGATTTTATCCAGTCACAGCAGAATGGCTAAGAGTGATCTTTCCCAAAGATGGTGAGGCTCAACGGGCTCCGTTGATTTCGCCGGAACGGAAAAAAGAGCTGCAGCTGTTTGAAAGACATGCTGGAACAAGGTTCAGAAGACAAGATCTTCTGAACCTTGCTTTTTCTCACCGCTCCTATGCGAATGAAAGCCGGTCCGATGTTGCCAATAACGAGAAGCTCGAATTCCTCGGGGATTCGGTTCTCGGGCTTGTCGTAGCTGAATATCTTTATCAGCTGCTGCCTGAAGAGGAAGAGGGGCGGCTGGCAAAGATAAAATCCTTTGTGGTTTCAGAAGACAGCCTGGCGGATATCGCGCGCTACCTGAAGATCGATAATTTTATACTCATTGGAAAAGGGGAGGAGTACTCCGGAGGGCGCTCAAAAAAAGCGATTCTTGCGGATGCTCTGGAAGCCGTTATCGGCGCACTTTTTCTCGATTCGGGTTTTAAATCAGCCAAAAAATTTATTCTCAGGTATTTTGTACCTGAAATAAATAAAGTGCTGGAAAACAGGCACCGGAAAGATTACAAAACCCTGCTTCAGGAATATCTGCAGAAACATCACAAGGTGTACCCACGATATCAGCTGGTCAAAAAGACAGGCCCCGACCACGCAAAGGTATTCTGGATGGAGGTTCAGGTTCTGGAGGACAGTTTCGGCCCCGGCAAGGGTCGGAATAAAAAAGAGGCCGAACAAAAGGCCGCAGAACTTGCCTACAGACATTTTCATCCAGATACCTGATTCCTCAACATCAGTACACATAAACAGACTGGATATGAGCGTTGATCCGGCGGTACTGCAGCGCATACGCAGTTCCGCCGCTTTCTGATTATCAATTATCTTCTTTCAGAGGCATTATTCTTTCCATGTAGTAATTAGCAGCAAGAGTCAGTAATTGTCCACGATTGTTCATTGAAGGATCATCCAGTACCGCTTCAAGTAAATACTCCAGCACTTGTTTCATTTCTCTGGACTTAGGGATTCCTGCGTTCTCATGAAGAATGTTGCCGTTTATATCCAAATCGGCAATGGAGAGGGCAGACTGTTCCTGCAGCAATGTTCCCACCCGTTTTCGCATCTCATTCAGCCAGGAAACCACGGGGGGCTGGAGGGGGCTGCCGTCCTGCCGCTGATCATGGAATGGACCGGATTTGCCTGCAATATCTGCCGTCTTGAGATCAAGGAGATCTAAGATGCTATCCCGTCCCACACGGCTCATAAAGCGCCTGATGCTTTTATCTGAGTCTTCTCCCCGAACCTGAAACATATGATGAACGATGAGATGGTGCACCTTTTTTTCAAAAGCTCTGGGATATTTAAGTCTATTGCAGATAATGCTGGCCATTTCCGCAGAGCGTTTTTCATGACCGGGATACGAGATTTCCCCTCCGGGTGTTTCGCTCTGCGTCCCGGGCTTTCCTATGTCGTGAAGCAGGGCAGCAAATCGGATTTCAAGACTGTGAACAGGTGCATAATCGCAACAACAGAGAAGATGATCAAAAAGATCCCGGGAACCCGGCATGCTGTCCTGTGAAAAATTCCTACAGCCGTGAAGTTCAGGGAGGAACAATTCAAGTACGCCCAGCTCTTCGGCGACGGCTAATCCCCTGCTGGGCCGGGGGGAAAACAATATTTTATTAAATTCATCCCGGATCCGCTCAACAGATACCTGATTGATGAAGTCCAGGCGGGAACGCATTCCAATGAACGTTTCATCCTCAATTGAAAAATTGAGGGCAGAGGCAAATCGGATTCCCCGGATAATCCGTAACCCATCTTCTGAAAACCTGAGAAGAGGGTCTCCCACCGTTCTGATAATGCCGCTTTTAAGATCCTGCTTCCCGCCGTGGGGGTCAAGAAGCTGATGAGTACGAAGGTTGTAGGCCATGGCATTGATGGTAAAATCTCTACGCTTCAAATCCTCATAAATGTTTGAAGTATATTCCACACTGTCGGGTCTGCGGGAGTCACTGTAGCTACCGTCAATTCGGTAGGTAGTGACCTCGTAGTTCTCCCCTTTGAAGCGAATGGTTACCGTTCCATGCTGAATCCCTGTGGGTATGACATGATGGAAAAGCTTCATAATCGTTTGAGGCTGTGCATCGCTGGCTAAATCCCAATCCTCGGGTGGACGTCCCAGCACGATATTCCGCACCGCACCTCCGACCAGATATAACTCGTGACCCGCTGCCCGGAATATGCGTTCAATACTGTAAAGGTTTTTTGGTATGTAGGTTTTCACCCAACAGACTATACAAAAAAAAACCGGTCCCATAAAGATGGGAGCCGGTTTTCCTGATTTCCTTCGGTAAAAAATTACTGAAGAAGCTGGAGAACACTCTGGTTCTTCTGGTTCGCCTGGGCAAGCATGGCCTGTGAGCTCTGGGTGAGAATCTGGTTCTTAACGAACTGAACCATCTCTTCTGCCATATCCGTATCGCGGATGCGGCTTTCAGCAGCCTGCAGGTTTTCAGCACCTATGGTAATACCCTGGCGGGCCATTTCCAGACGGTTCTGGTAGGCACCCAGGTCGGCGCGTTGCTTGTTAACCTTCTTCATTGCCGTGTCCACCATACCGATTACGCTGTTTGCCGCATCGGGGTTGGATATGCTAATGAAGCTTGCGCTGTGGGGGAGGCCGGCTGTGCTCTGGAGACCCAGACCCTGTGCGGTCATGGTACCGATGTACACACGCTCCCGCTGATCCATGTTGGCTCCAATGTGAAACCACATGCTTGCGGTAACCGCGTTCACGCCGGTTTCCTGTGCAAAACGTCCTGTGAGGAGATTCATGCCGTTGAACTGAGCATGGCTCGCCACCCGGTTGATTTCGTCAACAAGCTGACTTACCTCAACCTGGATTTGCATACGGTCCTCTGCACTGTACACACCGTTGGATGACTGAACTGCCAGTTCACGTACCCGCTGGAGAATATCACCGGTTTCTTGGAGATATCCTTCTGTAGTCTGGATAAGAGAAATGCCGTCCGCTGCGTTCCGGTCAGCCTGGTTCAAGCCGCGGATCTGCGCCCGCATCTTTTCAGAAACAGCCAGTCCGGAGGCATCGTCGCCCGCCCGATTAATACGTTCACCAGAAGAAAGTTTCTCGATATTCTTTTCCATATCGATATTGTTAAACTTGTTCTGACGATGAGCGAACATTGCGCTCAGGTTGTGATTGATAATCATACAATCCTCCGTGATTGTTGTTTATCACTTCCTTAGAGGAAGCGTGGAACCGACATCCTTGTCGGTATTTCCTGATTAGATGTTCGGCACATAGGAAAAACACTAAAGCATTTTTATGAGGGAATTGGAAAAAATATTGGTCCGTGCATTCTTGTGCTCCCCCGACAGTCCTTCGTATACTCCACATACGGCCATGTGAATGCTCCGGACTTCATGCTTCGGGGTATTGTGTGTAATTTTACAGATAGTTCAGCGGGTTGAATCCGGAGGTTATGTATGAGCATCAGTCTGATTATTACCGGAGGTGCCTCACCCCCGAAAGAAGTATTACGCTTTCTCAATAATCGCAGTGATATCTGTGTGGCTGCGGATAGTGGAGCAGATACCGCTCTTGCCGCCGGTATCCGGCCTGATTACTTTCTGGGTGACATGGATTCGGTTTCCGAGACTCATCTTGAGCAGATGAAGGGCTCGGATATCAGCATTTCTGAATTTGAGGAAGATAAGGATTACAGTGATTCGGAACTGGCTCTGAAAATGGTTAAGAGCCTTTGGGCTCCCGGCGGATTTACCGTATTGGCAGGGGGCGGTGCGGGGCGAATCGATCATCTCATGGCTAATATCCGACTGTTCGACGGGGAACTTTATCCCGATTACTGGATTACCGGAGATTCGGAAATTTTTCCCCTCCGAGGTAAACAGGAGCTGAATCTTCCTGTGAGATCCACCGTCTCCATTCTCCCTGTGGGAAGTGGACCGTGGAGAATAACCAGCGACGGTCTGCAGTGGAATTTAAATTCAATCGAATGGAAACCCGGACAGATAAGTTTGAGTAATTCCACGATTTTCTCTACAATTCAGGTATCTGTGCGTGAAGGACGCTTCCTTTTCATCCGTCCTCTGCCACAGGAAGCAGAATGGAATAAGGAACCTGAACTCCACCTGCTGCTTGATCAGTGTACCCAAATCTGGAGAAACCATGGCCGCACACACAGTTAGAGAATTAGCCCAGGCGCTGCCGGAGGGCGAACGAAGAGTTCTTCTGTCGAGAATCCAGAAGAGTCTACAGTTGAATTCCGACAGCGAATCTTCCATATATCACGGTAAGTCCGACGATGAAGACCAGGCTGCGCGCATTCTGGCGGATATCCGTAAACTGGGGCTTTGGCAGAGAATTGTGCTCTTTTTTAAAAAGCTCTTCTCGTCCAAGACTGAACAGGAACTGTTTGTAGGGATGAAAATTGAACATATTTTCAGGCGCTTGCAAAACAAGGGCCATGATCTCGTGCAGCTCGAGGGAAGATGGCTGGAGCCTGCTTTTGCTGAACTGGTGTATGCCCTGTATATCCAGATTCTTCCACTGATCAATATCTTCCGACGTTTCTGGAAGGCCCCCGATACGCTTCAGGGGCTGGTTGAATTTATTCTAGAGCGAAGGGTCCCCAATGCCAAGTCCAGCATTTTCCGTTTCATGACCTTCCAGGAGCTGCAGGATTATTTTGAGAAGTTTGAAAGCAAAGAATCTCTAAAGCGGGAGTTGCTGAAACGGATAGATATCTATCTTGAAAATATCCCTCCGGAAGTATTCCGGGAAATTGAGGATGGAATATTCCCTCTGTACTATTATAAGGAGCTTGTGTTATTCGATTTTACCCATTTTTTTAACGCATTTCAGGTTGATATTCATTCAGCGGTTTCCGGTGGCAGAATTGAATTTCATGCAGCGAAAGCTGACCCAATGCTGGAACAATTGGAGCACCTGTACTACGCCTTGTATGCCGCGCGGAGAGCTCAGGCTGTTAGCAGCATGCATGAAGAAGTGTTTATGTATTTTTCCGCAGTTGAGGAGGACAGTTCCGGAATTCAACCCACTGTAGTTGAGGATGCCCCGGAGAGTCCATTTGACAACGAGATGTCTCCTCCCGATTCAGTCGGATCAGAGTATGGGAATGGGGTAAAAACAGCTGCATCACCGGATTCCGGAGATTTTTCCAGCAGCACTGGAGGGTTTGAACAAAAGAAGCTCTTTAAAGAGATAGCCGGTGCGGTTGAACAATTCTGGCAAAAGGCTCAGCTGGGAAATATTATTCGGTTTTTCCGGAAAAACCCATACTACCGGTTCATAGCGTACGCGCCGAATTTGAATATTAAGGATTTTTATCTTTCTGCACTCAGATTAAAAGTACTCAGCGAGCTTGATGAGCAGTTTTCGAACGTGCGTCGGGAGGTTATCAGAAAGAAAAAGGAGCGGATATTCCCGAAAAACATGCAGGATTTTGAATTCTACCGGCGCTCTGTAATATCATCATCAAATGTAAAACTTCCGGTATTCAGATATGTGGACAGCATAGGAACTTTGTATCACTTTTTGGTTTATCGTTTTGAAAGGGTGCATTTAGAGGCGTTGAGGGTCCTGGCCCGTATTCTCCCGGAGCGGTTCCGGGACTATGGATCTCGTCTTATCCTCTCTATAGCAGCACTCGAGGATCTCCTTGAATCTATCAGGACCTTCGATTACAGCTTTTCTCCACTTTCCGATGAGGGAAAAAGCTTTTACCGGCTCCGCTATGCTGCGGAAAAGGATTTGACCCAACTGAAAGCATATCGTGTGGTGGTTGCCCAGAAGGACAAGGAGGTAAGAGGGTATCTGGATAAGGGAGCCGATCAGCTTCACACGTTGGATCAGCTTCTGGATAAAATACACGACGCCCAGCTTGAAAATCTGAACGACAGATTTCAGTCACTGAGTTCCTCCGGCAGCGGTCATTTGCGGAAACGACTTGAGACTATGATGAGTGAGGTATCATCAATTCAGAAAATTCTATTCTACGAGCGGCAGCTGGAAGATGAAGCTCACATTTAGTTAGAATCCACAACGACTGCAGATAAGAAGTGGGTGCAGGTGATACAGGGGAGGGGATTACCTATCGTACGAGACGGTTAAATTCTCATAGATCATATTCACCCTGTTCTTTACGCTCGATAATCCGCTCACAAGTGTCATACGGAGACTCGATCAGCACTCTTCGACCCGCAATCAGGTCGGCTATGCCTACCTCCCGCTCATATCGCGGAATAATATGAAGATGAAGATGGTCGATTGAACCCCCGGCTACAGTGCCCATGTTGTACCCGATATTATATCCTGAAGGAGATTGAAGGTCGTCCAGAAGATTCAAAAATGCGGATTGAGTTCTTTCCAGTTCTCGGTATTCTTCGGCGCTCAGCTCACGTATATCAACTATGTGACGCCGGGGGTAGATCAGGATGTGTCCCGGATTATACGGATAGAGGTTCACGCTCACAAGAAAATGATCTCCCCTATGCACGGTGAGATCCACAAGAGATTCCTCTCCATCTCTGAGGCCGCAGAGGATGCAGCCTTCATATTTAGGCCCCCGTACATAATCCAGCTTATCGAAGTTGAGAAAATACCCTCCCATCCTACTGTACTCCTGCTGCCGGGGTTGCGGGAACCTCACCGAGAACTTCCTGGAACATGGGCGCGAGCCCCAACGGGTCATTGCCTGAACTGGCCACCAGAGAAAGATAATCCATCAGGCTTGGATGGGAATCCAAGAGATTCCCCAGTTCTTCCAAGCTCTCTTTTCTCGCCTGGCTGATTAGCTGAATCCGTGCAATTTCACCTGCGGCCTGTTCCCGGGCAGAATTTTCAGCGGAAGAAATGCTTCTGTAGCGTTCCCTGGCAGCGGCATACAGTTCCATGTCCGGAAGTTCAAGCCTATGGATTCGGAAACGTATAAGGTTAATTTCAGGGATATCCTCTCTGATCTGTTCTGAGAGTTTTTTCTGGATCTCACCGCTTTCCAGCAGAATCTCTCCCAGATCCGAATCGGTGGATTGAACGCTTTCGTCGCTCTCCCCGGCATCTGCTGGCGGGGCTGACTCTTGCACAATGCGGGCAATGTACTGGGAAAATTTACCTTCAATGGCTGACTGAAGCTGTGCGGTGTAAGCGTCTACACCCTCGGGTCTGAGACCGGACTCTTCTGCAAGCCGGGGAAGCATATCAGGTTTGAGTTCGAAGCTCAGGCTGCTTTCAAGGCTGTATGCAAAGGAGGGTTCCCTGGGCATAAGTTCGCCGTAAAGCTGTGCGGCCGGGAGCCTACCCGAATGTTCGGCCTCCAGCGAAATAATCCTGCGGGGAAAATGATATCTGCTGAGCATGGTGGGGAAAATTCCCTCCCATCGCCACACAAACGTACCGGGATACACGGTATCCTGCTCCCAGCCCTGGGTCTTGCTGAATAAAACCACATATTCGTCATCGTCCACGTGGAATTGAACCCAGCCGAGGAAAAAGACCGCGGCACCGGCAATGATCAGAATAATGAGCGATATAACAAAACCTTTCATAAAAGAATACACCCCTGAGGCAATATTATTGAATTCGACTTCCCTGGTTGCGCTTCACTTCCATTAAAGCATATATTTTAATAAGTAAGCAATGAAAACATCAGTGGACCTAAAGCGATTTAAAAACAGCATCACCCATCACTTCCTCCTGAGGACTTTGCACATCCTTGAAGGGGGGACTGTGTTTCTGCTCAGCTCGGCGATAATTGCCAGTATGATGTATATTTTGGGAAACTTCCAAAGTTTCATGGAGGAAACCCAGCTGTTTATACTCAGTATGATTCAAACAGTGAGCATTGTGGGCTTTGTGGTCTCTCTGTATTATCTTGTATTTCTTATGTATTGGATATACAGGCGGAAACGGGTGCCTCTTCATAGACTGTTTTCCGCTCTGTTTGCACTAGTAATCAATATACTGCTTTCTGCCGGATCTCTGTTGATACAGGATCTCAGCGCAGGTCTGGGATGATACACCATCTTCAGGATCTTCATATTCGGTGAAGAATCCGGACATGGTTGTTCTTCCCCGATTTCAGCACTTCCCCGGAGTTTACTATGATGAAAAAAGAATCAGATGGTTCCCGTATTGTAAGTGTGCGGGGCGCTGTTACACTCACCGACATTGATAGCGATCACATGATCCGACGCATGGGTGAGCTGCTCGATACCTTGTTCAAAAAAAACCGTGTTGACTCCGGGAGTATTGTGCATATCTTCTTCAGCCAAACTGAGGATATTGACTTCCTCAATGCCGCCGCCGCCGCGCGAAAAGGCATGGTAGGCGACAGCATTGCAAGAGCCCCCCTTTTCTGCAGCCTTGAACCGCGATATCCCGGAAGTCTACCCATGACCCTCAGAGTATTGCTTACCTACTATACTTCTGGCGAACACTCTCCAAAACCCGTATATTTATATGGAGCGGAGGTGCTTCGCAAGGATATGTTTCACGGGTCGGGTGTTGATGGGTAAATCACGAAAAGCTCCTGCCAAAGCAGAATTTCAGGTGCGGCAGCTGGCAAAAACTGCAGAAATTCTCTATGGGGTGTTTCAGGATATTAATACGATTATCGGTCCCGGGCGAACAGGACTCCAATTGCAAAGTTTTGTCCTGAACCAGCTCAATAATACCGGCGCAAAAACAGCGCTTCGCGGATACCGGGATTTTCAGGCCGATATATCCGTGTCTGTAAATGAGGTGGCTGCCCACGGTCTTCCGGATGACCGGAAGTTTCGCCCCGGAGATCTTGTTACGGTGGATATTGCGATAATCAATGACGGCTGGTATGGGGATATGGCATGGACATTCGGGATTCCGCCGCTGAATGTCACTGAGAGAAGGCTCATTCGGGCAGCATGGCAGGCATGTATGACCGGCTGCCTTGCGCTGAAACCCGGCATACCCATAGGTACATTGGGCAGCCATGTAATCAACAGTGCTGAACGGCTTGGAGGACAGGTGGTTAACACATTCTGCGGTCACAGCATCGGCCAGGAACTTCACGAAGCGCCATTAATTCCTTACACAAACCGCCCCGGATTCGGCTGGCCGGTGGAGAAAGGGATGGTGCTGAATATTGAACCTGTTATTACCCTGGGTGAGGCAGATGTTGAGCTGAATTATGACGGCATCAGTTACTCGACCCGGGATCGCCAACCCACAGCCCAGTTCGAGCTCACCTGCGCTGTTTCGGAAGATGGTATCCGGATACTCAGCCTACCCGGCCTTGCTATCAAAGATATTCTTGAATCTCCCCCCTT
The DNA here is from genome assembly GCF_059431795.1 of Salinispira sp. Taxonomy (NCBI): domain Bacteria; kingdom Pseudomonadati; phylum Spirochaetota; class Spirochaetia; order Spirochaetales; family Spirochaetaceae; genus Salinispira; species Salinispira sp. The sequence goes on along the minus strand of NZ_JBXWXS010000031.1, from coordinate 199,481 downwards.
CTGAGCGAGGGATCTGAGTGTCTGAGAGAGGGATCTGACTGAAGCATCTGAGTGATAGACTCCAAGCCTTCACTAAATCCTCCTGCGGCCGATAATTTTCCGTCCCGAAAACGGTTGACAAAAATTTCTTAGTCGGATATTTTCATTCCCCATAGCGCTTTTGGAGCGCTCATGCCGACTTAGCTCAGCTGGCCAGAGCACGTGACTTGTAATCTCGGGGTCGTCGGTTCGAATCCGACAGTCGGCTTTAACAGGTGCTGAAAAAATGCTATTGCACAAACTGAATAGCTATGCTAAAAAGCATTCTGTCTTTGGGGAGTTTCCCGAGCGGTCAAAGGGGGCAGACTGTAAATCTGTTGGCTCAGCCTTCGCAGGTTCGAATCCTGCACTCCCCATAAAGCCCATCACACATATATTTGTGTGGTGGGCTTTTTTGTGTTCTTTCCCCCGCTTTACCCCAGCCAGCCTCATGGGGAACGCTTTACCCCAGCCAGCCTCACGGAGAAGAAATTCCCGGTTTGTATTTTTTCCCAATCCCGGATACATTAGAAGCAATGGGGGAGGATGCAATGAAAGAACCGTGGTACTCGCCTGGAGTGAATTTCACCTGTACCAGATGTTCCCGGTGCTGTCGCCATGACTCAGGGTATGTTTTTCTTTCAGAGGAGGATATCCGTTCGCTCAGAATGCATTTTTCTCTACGCAGAAAGGAATTCATTCAAAGATATTGTACCGTGGTGAATTTTTCCGTCGCAAAACGCATCAGTCTGAAAGAGCAGGAAAATTTTGACTGTATATTCTGGAAAGACGGCGGCTGCAGCGTATACGAGGCACGTCCTCTGCAATGTAGAGCATATCCTTTCTGGGAACGCCACATGGAATCGAAGCAGGAATGGGACAGCCTTGAAAATGAATGCCCGGGAATCAATGCGGGGGCACATCACAGCAGAGAAGAGATCGAGGAATGGCTACGGGCCAGAAGAAATTCTCCCCTTACAGAAAGAGGTTGAGCAACATATGAAGATTCGGATTTGGGGCGCGCGGGGGTCTCACCCCCATCCAATAACACCTGACCAATTCAGGGATCGGGTGAAGAGTATCGTTCAACGGGTGCGGCCGGAGGATATTACCAGTAACGAGAACCGTGAGCGCTTTCTCGCTTCGCTTCCGGACTGGATGTGGAATCCCCCCGGGGGTAATACTCCATGTATTGAAGTAAGATTATCCGACGGAACCTGTCTCATATTCGATGCGGGTACCGGGATTATTCCTTTTTCCCAAAGGATGCGAACCCAGGAACCGGAAATCCAGGATTTTCATCTGTTTTTTTCCCACTTTCATTATGATCATCTTCAGGGTCTCCCGTTCTTCTCCCAGGCCTATAATCCAGCAAATAGCATCCATTTTTACAGCCCAGAACCGGATGTGGAATATAATCTTAAGGACCATATGCAACACCCGTTTTTTCCTGTGACAATGGAAGAAAAAATGACTCCAAACCAGCATTTTCAGGTGTTGAGAAGCGATCATCGGGGAAACAGGCGCATGGAAATACATGGCGCAATAGTGGAATGGCACGATATCAATCATCCGGGAAATGCATATGCCTACAGAGTCACCGAAGGAGACGCCTCGGTGATCATTGCCACCGATTATGAGTTGAGCGAAGGAGATTTTGCAAAAAATTCCCGCCACGGTACGTTTTTTGCCAACCCTGATGTCCTGATCCTGGATACAATGTACACCCTGGGTGAAGCAATAGAGAAATTCAACTGGGGACACTCCAGCTTCAGTATAGGGGTGGATTTTGCCAATGCCTGGGGAGTGAAGACCCTGCTATTATTTCACCATGAACCCCAATACGGCGATAAACGCCTGTACAACAATCTGCGAAACGCACGCTGGTACGCAGAACGACAGAACTATCCCGATTTGGATATTCAACTGGCCAAGGAAGGAATGGAGATAGATATACCATGATTAGCCTGCAGCTCAGCTCCCGGGAAATTGTGGGGCTGTATCTGACCCTTGAATTGGAAAATGGCAGCAATTCTGAACTATCGGGACTGAGGGAAAGGATTTCCAGGAAACTCTGTAACCATCTTTCCATTGAACAGTTTGAAATGCTTGAAACTCTGTATAACAGGGGATATGAATTTGATGAAGTGAAAGAATAAATTCCAATATTGCCGAAAAAATGCAGTTTGTGAGGAAAATTATGAGAAACACAAAAATGAGCAGTTGCAGGATTACCGTACTGGCCACTCTACTGCTGATATTCACAGCTGTCGGTATATGGGCTCAAAACGCCGAGCTAAGCGATATACCGTCGGAGAACGCAGAATACAACTTTTCCATTTGGGAAGGCGCATCCGGCCTTACGGCCGGCTCCAACGTACGCTTTCCACAGGAACTGCCCTCGTACATGCTGCTGAACCCGGCGGTTTTTAATCCTCTGGGGGTGCCGGTTATTGAAGGGGGCTACACCGGAGTGATCGAAGGGGGCGGCAACGGCTACAGCGGTCATCGGGCGTCTGTATGGTCCAATATTCCCATTGCCAGTGGTCAGATCAACGGAGGTCTTGAATTTCAGAGTCTTGCAACCACCCTGGCAAACACTGGAACTGCAGCCCGCCTCCATGCCGGCTGGTCAAATAGTTTTCGGGACAGCTTCCTTTTAGGTGTCGGTCTTGAGACCGGTCTGAGTCAAGGACCTGATGGTACTGACTGGACGCTGAGCGGAAAACTTGGTGTTACACAGAATCTCGGGGCATTGGGGCCTTTTAATTCATTCAGATGGAATGCTGCTTTCACCAATCTCGGCAAAGAAATGACCACCCCGGGCGGTGCATTTTATCGGAGCCCTTTTACCCTCAGAGGCGGCGTACACGGCCGCATCCGACTGAGTGATAATTTCACCTTGAGCAACGGAGTCCTTCTTGCATTTCCTGGGATGCGAGATTTTATGTTTAACCTCCAGTCCAGTCTGGAGTTCCGGGAGCGTTTGGCTCTCTCACTCTCCTGGGGAATGGATATCGGTCAGCAGATTAACGATCAGTATCAGAATTCCAGCCTTCTGCCGAGGATTTCGTTGAGCTACTCAATGTTCAACCGGGCTCATCCGGATCTGGATATTACCACATCACTGTATTCCCCATATCCGGGGCATACTGCCTTTTCCGTGGGCGCTGCCATGCCCCTTAAGCGGGTGGACAGGGATGGACCGGAAATCACACTGGATATCCCGGATGAGATTTATTTGTCTCCCAACAATGACGGAAGACAGGATAACTGGGCTCAGCCCCTTGAGGTTGTGGATCCATCCGGTGTTTCTCTGATGAAAATCAGTCTCAGCAGCGGCGGGGAAACCTTGTTTACCCAATCATGGGAAATCGAGCCGGTTGCAGAGCAGGGATTGTACGGCCTGGTGCAGGAAGTGCTCCAGGGAAGCAGAACTGCAACCATTCCCGATTCCATTCTTATCAGCGGAAAGAATGACACCGGCGATGTGCTTGATGACGGAAGCTATCAATTTTCAATCACCGCAGTGGATGTTCTTGGGAACCGGACCGAACTGTCGCCTTCACAGGTGATTATCGATACCATGAAGCCCGAAATTGAAATCTCAGAACTGAGCGTACAGGAAAAGATATTTTCACCGAATAACGATGGAAACAAGGATGTACTTCAGATTCCCCAAACGGGGAGCAGTGAACAGCTATGGCAGCAAACCATATCTGATGCCGCAGGCAATCCTGTATGGACCAATACCATCCAGGAAGCAGCTCTGGAACAGCTTACCTGGGACGGTTTTTCTGATGAAGGCAACCGGCTGCCCGATGGAGTATATAGCTATGATGTGGTGAGCCGGGACCGTGCAGGGAACGAAAACCGGGCGGAAGTAAATAACATTATCATCAATTCTGTGGTTTCACCGGTGCGGATAGACCTTGCAGATTCCTACTTCTCACCCAACGGTGATGATGTTAAAGACAGCCTTACACTTCTGCCCATCCCTGAGAGCCGAGAGGGCATCCGGAACTGGTCTATCGAAATTCTCGATGATCGGGAACAACAGGTTACAAGCCTCGATGGTCAGGGTGCTCCCGCAGCCCGGGTGGAGTTTGATGGACGGGGACAAGATGGTGAAGTGCTTCCCGAAGGTAGGTATCGGGCCCGTTTTATCCTCGAATATTTCAGCGGTAACACCCCCAGGGCCTTGAGTCCATGGTTCAACCTTGATGTTACTGCGCCGGAAATCAGCATAGAGCTTGAATCCGATCTCTTTTCACCCAACAACGACAACCGCAGCGATGTACTCACTATTTTTCAGGAATCCTCTGAAGAACAGCTCTGGGAAGCCCGAATTATTGCTGCAGAAGAAAATTCTGCTGTGAAAGAATACAGCTTTCGGGGCAGGGCGGATTTTGAACTCACCTGGGACGGCCGGGACAGCGATGGTGCCCTTGCACCGGATGGGGACTACCGTTATGTCATCCAATCCCGTGATAGAGCTGGAAACAGTGTGGAGGTGGCCAGCCGGAATTTTACTCTGGATACTTCTGACGCAGAAGTCCTGGTCAATGCAGGATACGATGCATTCTCTCCCAACGGAGACGGAAGCAAGGATATTCAGGAATTCACCACACGGGTCAGCAATAATGATCAGGTGGACAGCTACCGGTTCATTATTCAGAATGTGGACGGCGAAGCGGTTCGCAGTATCTCCGGAAATGGTGAGGTGCCTGAAACCGTAAGCTGGGACGGAAGGGATGATCAGGGCAGACCAGTTGAAGATTCTCTTTACATTGCACGGCTTGAAGTGGAACTGAGAAACCGCAGCATCGGCTCTGCACAAACCCGAAGCTTTGAGCTTGATACCGTGTACCCGGATATATCACTCGAAAGCGATTATCTGATTTTCAGCCCCAATGGTGATGAGAGTAAGGATGCTATTACCATCAGACAGCGTTCCAATCCCGAGGAGCTGTTTGAAGCCAGAATCCTTGATTCCGCGGGGGAGGTTGTACGCAGTTATTTCTGGGAAGGAAATATTGAAGATCTTACCTGGGACGGACTGGATGAGTTTGGGAACCTTGCTCCAAACGGAGAGTACCGGTATGAAATCCGTGTTGAAGATCCTGCAGGCAATGTGGCCCAAAAGAGTATTGAAGGAATCGAGTTGGACAGCAGGAATACTTCAGTGTTTCTTACACTCAGCGAAAACGGCATCAGTCCCAACGGGGACGGGTTTAAAGACAATTTGGATATCGGTCTCTATACAAATATCACCGAAGGTATCGATACATGGGCGTTGACCATTTACGGGGAAGGCGGCAATCGTATTGTTGATTACGGGGGCAACAGTCTGGATGAACAAGAAGAGATCAGATTCGACGGCCGGAACGAGGCAGGCGAGATCGTGGAGGGCCAGATGTACGCCCAGTTCTCAGTACTGTACACCAAGGGAGATAATCCTCAGGCCAAGAGTTCTCTGTTCAGGGTAGATAACAGCGGGCCCGACCAGACAGTACGGGTGAATCCTATTCCCTTCAGCCCCGACGGTGACGGTATTGCAGATGTGCTCACCATTGATCTTGATTCAGAAGATCCTGCGGGAATTGCCGGTTGGAGGCTGGGCATCTACGATCGTGTAGGCAATCTCTTCAAAGAGTTCTCTTCCGATGGTGCTCCTGAAGAAGACATTCTCTGGGATGGTCTCAGCGATGATGGTGAACGGGTTATTTCTGCAGAGGATTACCGGTACGAGTTTGAAAGTATCGACAGGCTGGGCAATCAGAGCAGGAGCGAAGGTATCATTCCTATTGATATACTTGTAATTAAGGATGGAAATAACTACAAGGTTGCCATATCCAATATTACATTTGAGCCCAACAGTCCGAGAATTATTGTCGGGGGGCCGACAGCAGTTGGACAGAGAAATGAGGCTATCATTGATCGGCTGATTGAAGTGTTCTCAAAATATCCCCAGTACAGAATTGTAATCGAGGGACATGCAAACAATATCAGTGGAACCGAACGGGAAGAGGTGGAGGAACTACAGCCCCTTTCCACAGGTCGGGCACAAGCCGTAAAGGATCAGCTGGTAGAAAGGGGCATGGATCCGGATCGGGTTGATGTTGTTGGAAAGGGTGGAACTATTCCTCTGGTGCCGTTTTCCGATGAAGAGAACCGATGGAAAAACAGAAGGGTTGAATTCATCCTCATCCGATGATTATGTTAGATATGGGAAAAAGTGGTGGCGGAAGAACCATTCTGCTGCCGCTTTTCATATCCATGATTACACACCAAAGAGGTGAAAATATTGAAAAAAGTCGCACATATTCTCGCTGCACTTCTGATTACAGTTATTATAGCAGGAGCTGTATCGGGTTTTTTTGCATATCGAAGCATATATATTACTCAGGTCCCCGATAATGTAGCCCGGGACTTCACGGTATATTCCGGTGAAAGTTTTAATTCCGTCGCCATGCGTTTGGAAGGCAGGGGAATGATCCCTTCAGCGGCGGTTCTTCAAGTGTACAGCCGGCTGACTTCTTCAGACCGGGGTGTTCAAAAGGGCTCATATGTAATTCCGGCGGGATTAAATGCCGTGGAAGTAATCAACTATTTAAGCTCCGGCCGGCAACATCTTATCCAGGTGACAATACCAGAAGGTAAAACCATTCGGCAGGTGGCAGATATACTTGAAGACGCGGGGATCAGTAATTCAGATGAGTTTGTAGATGCGGCAACCGACCGGCAGCTGGTACGGAGCCTGGGAATCTACGGAGAGACCGCAGAGGGGTTTCTATTTCCGGAAACGTATAATTTTGCAGAGGATTTTCCTGCGGATAAAATAGTTGAGCATATGGTTTCGGTGTTTTATGATAAACTGGCCGAAATATATCCGGATTATAAGAGCCTGAGCCAACAGGAATTGTATGAGAAGATTATCCTGGCATCCATAGTTGAACGGGAATATCTGGCAGACGATGAGGCTCCGGTCATGGCTTCTGTATTTTACAACCGACTGGAACGGGGAATGCGTCTTGAGTCCTGTGCCACCGTTGTCTATGTAATGACGGAAATAGAAGGGTTGGAGCATCCCAACAGGATATATTTTACGGATCTCGAACGTCCCAATGAGTTCAATACCTATTACCGAGCTGGACTTCCTCCGGCTCCCATTTCAAGTGTGGGCATGGTGTCACTCTCTGCGGCATTTGTTCCTGCGGAAACAGACTATCTGTTTTTTGTTCTGGAAAGCCCCACTGCGGGTCGGCATGTTTTTTCCGAATCCTATGAAGATCATCAACTTGCTTCCGAGTTCTATTATGTGAAATTAAACTAGGTGGCGAAAGCGTCTATGATTCCTGAAGAGACCATTGAAGAGATTCGCCGGAAAACAGATATCGTGGAAGTTGTGGGAGAATATGTCAATCTCACCCGGAAGGGAGACCGTTACTGGGGCTTATCGCCATTCAAGAATGAAAAAACTCCGTCGTTCACCGTCACCCCCTCAAGGGAGATGTTCTACTGTTTCAGTACCCAGAAAGGCGGTAATGTGTTCACCTTCATCATGGAGATGGAAAACCTTACATTTCCTGAAGCTGTTGAGTATCTGGGGCGGCGTATTGGGGTGGAGATCGACCAGGATCGGGCGGAAATCAGCAGAGAGTCCCGGGACAGGAAGGCCATGGAGGAGCTCTACTCCAAAATTCGGGACAGTTTCAGCTACCTGCTTACAGACTCGGAAATGGGTGCTTCCGCCTTGGAGTACATCAGGAACAGGGGCTTCGATATAGAACTGATCAAACAGTTTTCCCTTGGCTACGCCCATCCCGACCCCTTTTGGCTGTACGGATTTCTGAGGAAAAAGGGCTATTCCCCCGAATTTCTGGCAAAAACCGGTTTATTCAGCCAGCGGAACCCCCGTTGGTGTTTGTTCGCCAACCGAGTCATGTTTCCAATTCAGCGCCACCAGGGGAATACCGTGGGATTTGGAGGTAGGCTCCTGGATGGAGACGGACCTAAATACATCAACAGCCCGGACACCATGATCTATCACAAGAAGCAGAACCTCTACGGTTTGGACCGGGCAAAAGACGGAATTAAGCAGAACGGAAGTTTTATTCTCTGTGAAGGATATCTTGATGTCCTGGCGTTCCATCAATCGGGGCTGACCAATGCAGTGGCCCCATTGGGGACCGCATTTACTTCAGAGCAGGCAAAGCTGCTCCACCGGTTCAGCCAGAAAGGAATCTGCGTCTTTGACGGAGATGAGGCCGGTTTTAAAGCAAGCCAGAAGGCTGCTGTAGTCTTCGAAACGGAGGGTATTGAGTGTAATATCCTTTCGTTTGAAAATGATGCGGATCCGGCGGATATATTGGTGGAAAACGGTTCACAAGAATTAAAAAATTTAGTAGACTCTTCAACTACTGCGCTCGAGTTTTTATTAACGAAAGCTGTTTCGAAGTCTGATATTCATACTCCTGAGGGGAAAGAGCAGATTCTCGAACAGCTTTTTCCATATATCCGCAGTGTACAATCTCCGGTTAAACAGGAGGCCAGCTTAGAAATACTTGCTGACCGTGTGTCCGTAACCCTTGAGTCCATCCGCGGCTCATTTCAGCGCTACTTGAAAGGCGAGCGCAGCCCGAGGCCGAAAATTCATCGGGCGGAGGCGGAGGGTAGGCCCGAACAAGGTCAGAAACGCATCGCCATGACCGTTAATCCTGAGAATCTCCTGATGACTGCTCTGGTAATACACCCCGAACACTTCCAGATGGTTCGAAAGCATATCAGAGCAATGGATGTACGGAATGAAATAGCTCAATCATTATATGCTCTGCTGGAGGAGCATTTTCGAAATTCTGATTGCAAATTCGAAAAAATTCTTCAAGATATTGAACAAGAAGAAATAAAGAATTTTATAATGAAGAAAGCATCAAGCGGCGAGTTCGGAAACGATCCTGCAAGTTATATTGAAGCTGCCCTGCTCAGAGTAAGGAGTGATTTACTGTCGGAAGAGCGCCGGGAAGTTGTTCAACTTCTCAAACGCAAGGAACAGAGCCGGGATTCCAAGGGGCAACGGGAACTCTTGGAAAAAAAAATGTTTCTGGATACGGAACTTAAGACTTTAAAGGAATCAATTCATGACAGAACTGCAGAATGATCCTGCAATTAAGAAACTACTTGATTATGCGAAAAACAAGAAAACCATCTCATATGACGAGGTGAATGACCTCCTTCCAGAGGAACTCGTAAATTCAGAAAAAATTGAAGACGTCATGGTGATCCTCAGTCAAAACAATATACGGTTGTCAGAAGAAGTTCAGGCTCAAAATGAGGATATCGAAGCAGATCCTCCGGGGCAGCCCAGTATTTTTCGGAAGAATGCAAGCAAGAGTTCTGCCACCGCAACAAAAAACGGGAAAAATAGCGATTCCGAAGATAATGACTCAGACAATAAGGATGAAAAGTCCGAAGAACCTAAAAAGAAAGTGGTGTATAACGATAAAGACAGCGCCATCGATGATCCCATACGGCTGTATCTTCGGGAGATCGGAAAAGAGAATCTTCTTACTGCCGAACAGGAAGTTGAACTCTCCAAGAAAATGGAGGACGGTGAGAACATTATTAAAGGTGTGATCAGCGGTTCGGGCATGATGATTCCCGAGTTTTTCAACCTCGCAGCCCGGGCATTCAGTAAAAAGGATCCCCGGGAAATGAGCATGAGCAAGAAAGAGATTTCTGAGTATCTTGCCGAACGCCGAAGACTCAGCCAGTTTTACCGCGAACCTCTCAAACTGGTGGTTGCGGATCTGAAGTCATACATTGAGCTGAAAAAGAAGTTGATCTCCAAGGGTGAAGATATAATTTCCCATCCCAAGCTTGCCCAGAAGCGGGACAGTCTTGTGGGCAAACTTTCGGATATAGACCTTCATCAAGATGAAATTCTCCAGTTTTCCGAAAAATTTGTGGGGACTGCCAAGAAAATTAAAAGTTATCAAAAGGAAATAACCAGGAATGAAAAGCGCTTGCGGGTGAAAAACTCCCGGGAGCTTCGTTCCCTGGGGCGTAAGCTAACCATTCTTGAAGACCGTGAACTCATCGAAGATGAGCTTGGCCTTTCCTCGGATGAAATCAAAGAGATGATCCGGGAAATTCAGATGACAGAAAAGAAAATCCGCAGCTATGAACTTGAGTTCGAGAATCCCATAGAGCAGATTCTTGATATGGCGGGAGAAATCGAGCGCGGAAAAATTATGATGCAGAATGCCAAGGATAGACTCATCAAGGCAAATCTGCGGCTCGTGGTAAGCATTGCAAAGAAGTACACCAATCGGGGCCTGCATTTTTTCGATCTGGTACAGGAAGGAAACATCGGTCTGATTAAGGCTGTGGAGAAATTTGAGTACAGAAAGGGATACAAATTTTCAACCTATGCTACGTGGTGGATCCGTCAGGCGATCACCCGAAGCATTTCCGATCAGGCAAGAACGATCCGTGTCCCTGTACACATGATTGAGCAGATCAATAAAGTCGTCCGTGAATCCAGACAATTGATGCAGGTACTGGGCAGAGAGCCCAGTGATGAGGAAATAGCAGAGCGTCTCGGCTGGACGGTAAGCAGAGTTAAGTCTGTAAAAAATGTTGCCCGGGAACCAATTTCTCTCGAAACCCCCATCGGTGAAGAAGAAGATAGCCTCCTTGGCGATTTTATAGAAGATAAAGATGTAGAGAATCCTGCACATCAAACCGCCTTCACTCTTCTTCAGGAACAATTGGGAGATGTCCTTGAGACCCTTCCCGAGCGGGAGCAGGAAGTTTTAAAAATGCGATTCGGACTCGAGGATGGCTACAGTCTGACCCTCGAAGAAGTTGGTCTCTATTTCAACGTCACAAGGGAACGAATCCGGCAAATAGAAGCGAAGGCGCTTAGACGTCTCCGGCACCCCAAGAGAAGCAGACGACTTAAAGATTATTTGGATAATTAACAGAAGATTACGGGTATTCATACAGGTACCTTTTTGAAAAAATCAGAACCGGAATTGCGGTATAATTAACGAGGTAGAGGCTACACATGATTCAGGAAATATTGAACAAACTTCAGGAACTTCAGGATGTTCTGGCGGAGAAATACTCCATAGAGAATGAACTGAAGAATATTCCCAAGGCACTTAATACCAAAACAGAGCTGGTTAACCGGCTGAAAAAATCGTTCGTGGAAAAAAATGAACGTCTTGAATCGGGCCGGGCCAAGGTACAGGATTTACGGATCAAGATGACCGATGCTGAACGGGAACGGGAAAAATATGAAGAGCAGATCGTCAATATTAATACCCAACGGGAATACGAAGCACTTGTAAAGGAAATTCGCGAAGCTTCAGAGCGGGAGCAGAATTTCCGCAAGGATCTTCAGCGTGAACAGAAATACCTGGAAGAACTTCAGCAGAGTATAGAGCGTGAAGAAAGCCTCATACAGGAACAGGAAAAAGAACTCACCTCGGAGCAGGAAAAGATTAAAGACGAGAGTGAAAAGAGACAAAAGCTTCTTGAGACTCTCAACAAGCAGGAAGATGAGATTACTCCGGGAATGGATGAGGAGATGGTGTTTAAATTCAAACGTATCATCCGATCCAAGGGCGGGAAGGGGATAGTACCCCTGCGGCGTTCTGTATGTACCGGTTGTAACATGATTCTGCCCGCACAGTTTGTAAACGATGTTAAGGCTGAAAAGGATGTTCTGTTCTGCCCTTATTGCTCTATGATTCTCTATCATCAGCCTGAGGCACCGGAAGGTGAAGATATTCTGGATTTCGATGATAATACTGCGCTGTTCGATGACGGTGAAGAGTTCGACGATGATTTTAGTGATGATTTTGAAGATCAGGATAGCGACGCCGAAATTGATGAAGATGAAGATGAAGATGAAGATGACAAGGATGACAAAGAAGACATCGAGGAAGATGACGATGACTTCGACGACGACGATGTGGAAGAAGATCATATAGAAGGTGATGGAATAGCAGAGCAGAGCCTGGAAGATGTGGAAGAGGAAGAAGAAGATCTGAATGATGATCTTGATGAAGAATAACTCTTCGCGCACAAAAAATAGATTATAATGCGGACCGGAATGCCGCCCGGAAACTCAGAAACCGGGAGGAAAGTCCGGGCCCGGTTACGGGGTACCGGCTAATTACCGGGAGACGGTTTGTCCGTCTACAGAAAGTGCAACAGAAAGATACCGCCTTCCGGTCCGGTAACGGGCGGAGGGTAAGGGTGAAATGGTGAGGTAAGAGCTCACCGCTTCCGCCGTAAGGCTGAAGGCATGGTAAACCTTGCCCCGGGCAAGACCAAGCAGCAGATTAACTGCAGGGTTATCCTTTGCAGTCTGCGGGTAGGTTGCTGGAAGCTCGTATGAGCTCAAGACAGATGGCATTCGTAAACAGAACCCGGCTTACCGGTCCGCATCTTTTCATTGACATTACATATCTCAATCCGTAAAATCCAGAAATATATGCATCCCAGATCACGAGGCTTTTCACAGACACGAAAAATCAAACTTCAGAGGGCCATTATTCCGGTTCTATTGTTGGCAGGTCTGGCATCCGTTATCCTGTTTTTTTTATTACGGAATTCGGAAGCAGTGCTACCTGATACGGAAAATGACCGGATTCAGACCGAATGGGATGCCCAAAACTATGAACGGGTTGCAGAGCTCACCGGTGCTGAACTTTTAAATTCCCCGTTGAATTCTCGAGATCTACTTTATAACGGTATTGCTCACTTCTATTATGCCCTGACTCTGGTAAACCAGGATGAGCGTGAAGGGCATCTCAACAGTTCAATTCATTCGCTGCGGAAACTGCTTTATGATCCCCCTGCAGGTTTTCAACAGACAATATGGTATATTCTCGGAAAAGCATATTTTCATAAAGGTCCGTATTATTACGATCTTTCTGAAAAATATCTTACAATGGCTGAAGACTCGGGCTTTACTGCCGATGATATTCTGGAATACCTGGGTGTTATACACCTTGATTATGGTGATATTGAAGCCGGAATATCCTATATTCAACGGGCAATCGAAAAAACTCCCCGTGCAGTTTTGTTTCTGACCATTGCCGAGGCTCATGAAGAACAGGGGAATAACACTGAAGCTCTCTCATACTATGAGGAAGCTTTACGCCGGAGTGAGGACAGCTTTTTACGTCAGGAAGCATCCCTGGGAAGAGGGAGGGTGCTCTTCAGAAGTAATGAATTTGAAAAGGCCCAGGAAATATTTGAAGAAATAGTAGAACGGAATAGTCAATCTGCACAAGCATACTTTTATCTGGGTGAGATCTATTTCCAGGCAGGTGATATGGTCAAGGCCCGGGCTCAGTGGCGGGAGGCTTATAACCAGGACAGGACATTCAGACCTGCTCTGGAACGTCTTCAGTCCTAGATTGATGGAGTTCGATGAAACATCAACGAATTCGAACCCAGGGCTGTGTTTCTGAATTATCCGTTCTCTTAAAACCATTTTTATGATACGATGAGGCAATTTCAAAAATCAGCGATTTTCGAAATTGCCAAGACCTTTAGAAATCATAATTCCTTTCTCATAAGAGTATTATGATTTCGACCCGTTATCCTGTAGCTTTCAAAATTCACTTTTGAAAGTTGCTCAAGATAATTGAACTTTCCGGGAGGGAAATATGGGGATTTTTAACGGTTTCAGCAATGATATAGGAATTGATCTTGGTACATGCAATACCCTTGTCTATATCCGGGGAAAGGGAATTGTAGCCAATGAACCATCTGTTGTTGCTGTGGAACGGGGAACCAAAAAAGTAGTGGCAGTGGGAGAGGAAGCAAAGCGGATGTTGTGGAAGACTCCCGGTGATATAATCGCAATCAGACCCCTCCGGGACGGAGTCATTGCCGATCTTGAGACTACCGAAAAAATGATTCGCTATTTTATTGCCAAGGTGTTACCCAGACGACTTTTTGTAAAACCCCGAATGGTTATCGGCGTTCCAAGCTGTATCACTGAAGTGGAAAAGCGAGCCGTTGAGGAATCCGCTTTGAAAGCCGGCGCCCGAGAAGTTGAGGTGATCGAGGAATCCCTGGCAGCGGCCATTGGAGCCAATATACCCATTCATGAGCCTGCGGGACATATGGTTGTTGATATCGGCGGCGGAACCAGCGAAATTTCGGTAATTTCCCTCAACGGAATGGTGGTCACCAACGCAATCCGCCTGGGAGGGGATGAATTCGACGAAAGCATTATTAAATATGTACGACAGACCCATAACCTGATTATCGGCGAGCGTACAGCAGAGGAATTGAAAGTTAATATCGGGAATGCCACACCTGATAAATCTATAGAAAAAATGGAAATAAAGGGTACTGACGCAATCACCGGCTTGCCTCGGCGACTGGAAATCGACTCCGTGGAAGTGCGGGAAGCTCTTCAGGAACCCATAAATGCGATAATTGAAGAGATTAAAAAAACCCTCGGCGAAACCCCTCCGGAGCTGGCTGCTGATATTGTTGAACGGGGAATCGTGATGACCGGTGGTGGAAGTCTTCTCAAAGGTCTGGATACTCTCATTTCAAATGAAACCGGCGTTCCGGCTTTCAAGGCCGAGCAGCCGCTGAATTGTGTAGCAATCGGTGCTGGAATGTATTTTGAAGTGACGCAGCAATCCCAGAGAGAGAAGAGTAATTACAATTCTATCAATGTGTGAGCATATCCTTAATCCTCATGTAAGGCTGGAAGGTTAACGTGGATTTTCGAGAGCTCAGTACCAGACATCGGGAAAGTATAATTCTTGCTGTAATACTTATTACCTCTCTTGTAGCACTGAGTCTTCAGAGTACCCGGTTTACCTCAATTCCCCAAAGGATCGGTCTGGGTATTACCTCCACAGTGGAAAGAATTTTCACCGGGAGCGGAAAAATTATCAGCCGCACAGTGAACTCTATATCTGAACTGAGAGATTTACGTGCTGAATATAATAATCTGCTTTCTGAACTGGAGAAAAGTAGACAGATTTTTCAGAGTATGGAAGCGCTGGAAGCTGAAAACGAGCAGTTGCGCTCAGCTCTCTCGTACGCCAGAAGCAGTGAATACGTTCACAGTCCTGCGGAAATAATCGGAAAAGATCCTGGAATTTCCTTTACCAGCCTGTTGGTCAACAAAGGAAGCGCACACGGGATCCAGGCGGGTATGCCGGTTGTAGGTTTCCAGAACGGAAAACAGGGGCTTGTGGGAAAAGTGATTGAAGCAAGCAGATATTCTTCTCTTGTAAGACCTCTTGTTGACCCTGAGAGCTATGTGTCTGCAAGGCTGAGCCGCACCCGGTATGAAGGGCTTTTGCGGGGACTGGGGAGCGAGGAGGACAGCCTGCTCATGGAATATGTGGACAGGGAATCCCGGAATCAGATCAGTGTTGGGGATGAGGTAATCACCTCCGGACTCAATTCGGTATATCCTGCAAATATCCGGGTAGGCACCATCGCATCAATCAATGCAAAATCCTACTCCACATCCCTTGAACTCGACATTGTTCCGTATATTCAGTATTCCCGGCTTGAGCATGTGTTTATTATTCACGTAACATCTCCAAAGGCGGCAGACTGATGCTCTGGATTCTCATACCCTACATTATTCCTCTTCTGTTCCTTTATCTGAACAGTGGCCCGGCTCAGGTTCTAGCCATACAGGGAGCCCTTCCACAACTCAGTCTTGTGGCCCTGGTGTATTATGGAAACAGCCGCAATGGTGTTCACGGTGTACTGATCGGACTTTTTGTCGGTCTTACTGCCGATGTTCTTGGAGCTGCACCACTTGGTTTTTACAGTTTCAGCTTCACGCTTATCGGGTATCTTGCTGGCGTGAGCAGGGGGAAGGTATATATCGATGCAATATTCACTCCCGTGTTGATGCTTGCAGTATCTATTTTTCTCCAGGCTTTTCTCAGTTTTCTACTTGCCGGCATTTTCGGTTTCCAATCAGTTCAGCAGGTAATCTTCACTCAACGTTTTTTCATTTCCCTCCTGTATACACTTCTGCTTACGCCTATTTTCTTTGCACTTCTGAAAGCTCTGGATAAAATTCTTCCCAGACGTCTTAGAGGAGGGTATCAGGATTGAGAACAGGCTCCCGAAATAGCGGTATTGATCAAAAAAAGCTCATTATTATTTCTTCACTCATGCTTGCAGTATTCGGTCTCTATATTGTGAGGCTTTTCTCGCTCCAAATTGTTGATAATTATATTTATAAAGCCCAGGCGGACGAAGTATCCCGTCGCCGCCAAATTATTCCCACCCGCAGAGGTGAAGTATACGACCGGAATTTTGATCAGCCTCTGGTTACAAATATCGATACCTTTGCCATCCTCCTTGATCTGTCAGAGGTTCCCGGTGACGGATTGCAAGAACTAATCGGTCGTCTTGCCAATGCATTGAATACCGACGAAACACTTCTCTGGAGTAAAATCCCAAGCAGCAGAAATGATAACTTCACCCGCTACGAAATCTGGAGCGGCGCCAGCTTCCACCAGATTTCCGGAATTGCGGAGCGAATAGATCAGTACCCAGGTATCAGTTGGGAATCCAGGCCTACCAGATATTATACCCAGCGTGATCTTATGGCTCATGTGCTTGGATTTACTGGAGAAATAACGTCTGAAGAATTACAAATTCTGTACAACCAGGGATATGCCGGTGCCAGAGAAATCGGAAAAACCGGCGTGGAAAAACAATACGATGATCTTCTCCGTGGAGAGGAGGGCATACGATACGGACGGGTCGATGCACGTGGACGACAGGTTCAGGATCTTGAAGATGTTCCCCCCGAGCTGGGGAACTCCCTGGTTCTCACCCTGGATCGGCATATTCAACGGCTAGTTGAGGACGCAATTGGACCTCGGATCGGCGGAGCAGTTGTAATGAATCCTGCAAACGGGGAAATACTGGCCATGCACAGCTATCCCGATTATGATCCCAATATTTTTTATTCCGCCGGAGCCGATTCTGATATTCAGCGGTTGAACTCAGATCCCCGGGCTCCCCTGATTAACCGTACCATACAGGCCGCAGGAAGTCCGGCATCAACCTTCAAAACCCTAATGAGTGTGGCCATGCTTCAGGAACAGGCGTTTGATCCCCAGGAAGAAATATATTGCCCGGGCTATGTAGTTGTGGGTGATAGAACATTCCATTGCCATGATCTGGATGGCCATGGATACGTGAATATGTATGAAGCTTTGGCTGAATCGTGTAACGTATACTATTACACAATTGGAAAGGATCACCTGGAGGTCGAAGGCATTCTTGATTACTCTCTGCGCTTCGGTCTCGGGGATTACAGCGGAATAGATCTTCCTAATGAAGTAAGAGGACTTCTGCCCACCCCGGAATGGAAAGAGCTGAACTTCAATTCTCCCTGGGTCGGCGGTGATACGGTGAATTTATCCATCGGCCAGGGATATCTCACGGTGACGCCCCTTCAAATGGCCAATCTTACCGCGGCGATTGTGAATGACGGTTTGGTGTATCAACCTCATGTTCTCAAGGAAGTGAGGGATCAGTCCAGCCTTGAGCTGATAGATACGTTTGAACCGCGGATCCTTCGGGATATCGGGGTAGATCCTGGTGTATTTCAGGAGGTCCGGAAGGGTATGGAAATGGTTGTAACCGACGGTACGGCCCGTTGGGTTATTACCAGCGATTCAACCCAAATCGCCGGCAAAACCGGTACTGCACAAACAGGCTTTGAAGAAAAAAAGCATTCCTGGTTTATTTCCTATGCTCCCGCAGATGCAGAGGAATCGGAACAACAGTATGTGGTGGTGGTCTGGATAGATGCGGCTAACGAATGGGACTGGTGGGGGCCCAAGGCAGCCAACATCATTATTCATGGAATTATGAATAATATGAATTTTGAAGACACAGTTCGGGATCTTCAACCGCTGTGGTATTTGGGAATCCCCGAGCTGGAACAAATTCTGAACCCCCGTCAGACAACGGAAACCGCACCCTTAGCGGATATAAACTCAGAATCGGGGAGTACCGGACAGTCCGCAGTGGACGACGCTCCGTCATCCAGCGAAGAAAGCACTGAAGAAAATACACAGGATAATACCGGATGATACATCGGCGTTCTTCTATTAATATTGATTATTTACTGAGCACAGCAACCCTGTCATTGATTATTGTGGGTATACTTTTTATATACTCATCGGGGATTAACTCGGAGGGTCAATTGACCAGTAACGAGTATATGAGGCAAATAATATGGGCGGTTATTGGAGTAACGATGATGATCGGCATATCCCTCATAAAATACGATATGTTTCGGGATTTCTCTCCAATATTTTATGGTTTTTTCTTTTTCCTTTTGGGCTTCACGCTCTTCCGGGGTGCGATTGTCAACGGTGCCAGAAGCTGGTTAGGTATCGGACCTTTCGGAATACAGCCGTCTGAATTTATGAAGCTGGGGATTATTCTTCTTTTAGCATATTATCTGGATCGGGCGGGAGAGCGCGATATCGGGGGTCTCAGGGTGTTTGGGGTGGCCTTTTTGATTATTATCCCACCAATGATTCTCGTCCTCTTACAGCCCGATTTCGGCACGGCCATGGTATACATGCCGATTGCTCTTTTTATGCTTTACGCTGCCGGGGCCCGACCTCTGTATCTTGTATCCATTCTTGCAATCATAATGTTTACCGGGATCTTTACCGTGCTCCCCGAATGGGAACAAATGATCTACGAGGGTAATATTGAATTTTTCGCCATTTTCAATGAGCCCCTCTACTTTGGCCTCATCAGCGGAGGTTTGCTGCTCAGTTTAATTATTGCCCTCATTGGATTGTTTATGCTGAAAAAAGAATATTTCTTTTTTATTGCCCTGAGCTTCGCAATCCTTCTTATTTCATTTTTTCTTGCACCGGGCGCCAGATGGTTTCTCAGAGATCATCAGATGATGCGTCTGATTGTTTTTCTGGATCCGTATGTGGATCCCCGTGGTGCGGGCTGGAATATCATCCAGAGTCTCACAGCCGTTGGATCAGGTGGATTTTCCGGGATGGGATTTCTTCAGGGAACCCAAAGCCATTATCAGTATCTTCCCCAGCAGAGTACCGATTTTATCTTCTCAATCCTTTCGGAGGAGTGGGGGTTTCTCGGTGGCGTACTT
This sequence comes from Salinispira sp., assembly GCF_059431795.1. Lineage (NCBI taxonomy): Bacteria > Pseudomonadati > Spirochaetota > Spirochaetia > Spirochaetales > Spirochaetaceae > Salinispira > Salinispira sp. The sequence goes on along the minus strand of NZ_JBXWXS010000031.1, from coordinate 180,280 downwards.
ATCTCAGGGCTGTACGGCGGCATTATAGTGAGGGGATTGATTATTGCTCATCAGGCAAAAGACAGATTCGGCGCATTTATTGCCGTTGGCGTGATCGCTATGTTGTTTTTTCACTTTATTGTAAATGTGGGAATGGCAATCGGATTAATGCCCATAACAGGAATTCCCCTGCTGTTTTTATCCTATGGCGGCTCCAGTCTTTGGACTGCGTTGTTGGGAATGGGCCTGCTCATGTCTGTGAGTCATCACCGCTACACGTATTAATTACACAAATACACTGATTCATCCCAGCTTTAATAAGGCCCGGCCCGGAGTAACCCTGCTATACGGTCTGTTGTCTCTGCTCCAGATGTTTTGCTTCTATCCAGAAGCGCTCCATTTGATCGAGATTTTGCGGTTTCATCTCCAGACCGACTTCTAACATTTTTTCTTCAATATAGCTGAACCGACGATAAAATTTACTGTTTGTGCGCGATAGCGCTTCATTAGGATGCACTCCGGTTTTCCGGGCAAGATTTATCACCGCAAACAGTACATCGCCTAATTCATATTCTAACTCCTGTTGGAGCGAAGCGGCGTCGCTGTTCTCATCATGCTCTTCCAGGCGGGTGAGGACATCTTCGACTTCATCCAGTTCTTCCCGGATTTTTTCCAGAACACCTCGGTGATCCTGCCAGTCAAAGCCATATTTTGCAGCTTTTTTTTGGAGCTTAAACGAACGGTCCATATTGGGCAAATGTTTTGGAACAGAGTCTAAAATAGAGGAGGGGACACCCCGACCCTCATTCAGAGCTTTGATCTTATCCCATTGAATTAACACTTCCTCGGAGGATTGAAGATTTTCCTCACCGAACACGTGGGGATGTCGGCGGATAAGCTTTTCAGAAAGACCGGATATCACATCCTGTACACTGAATGCCCCCGATTGTTCTTCAATATAGGATATAAGCAGGGTAACCAGAAGAACGTCGCCCAATTCTTCACGCATATGTTCTCTATCCTGATTATTAATCGCCTCTATGCTTTCATAGGCTTCTTCAACCAGAGCATTCCGTAAAGTTAACGCAGTTTGCTCTTTATCCCAGGGGCAGCCATTGGGTCCGCGAAGGCTGCGAATGATATTATAGACGTGGGAAAATGATCTCCCTGTATCAAGACTTTTTTCATCTTCTGGCACAAGATTCTTCACCTGCAACACACCTCACGAGAAAAGATACGCTTATTGTAAAGCATTCACCGTTTCAACGGAAGGGGGGAAAGAACATAGTTTTCGCAGCATAGATGCTATATAGCGTCATAGTATCACAGTTAAAGTAGACCGAATATATATTATGCGAAGTATTATATTCAAACCAACAAGCCAACGCATGGACTGATGTGACTTAACGCTGCGTTTGTGGTTTGTTTCAGTCGTTATCGGGTCTGGAACGAAGGTAATAAAAAAAGCGTACAAAGATCACGGAGAAAATCCCTGAGGATACGAACTGTATTAAAAAGTTTACGCTTCGCTGATCAATTCGAATGAGGCTCTGGATTAACAGTCCCAGGGCGGCACCGAACAAACTGATCATAAATGTGAACAGAATTCTGACCGTCCCTCTGGGTTTGTAACGAAAAAACGCATACATGGTAACCAACAGAGATATAAGTAAAATGCTTAATCCATACAGAAAATATATTTGCATACAGGTGCCGCCCTATAATACCCCGTTTAATTTTACCGGAATATATTATTGTTATTTTATGTTTTGTTTTTATACGATGCCGAAAGCATTCTTTATGGGTTCGGTAACCGGATTGACACATCAGACTCAGCTGCTCAATCGGATCAGTTCATCCTCCAGACTCATGTCGGGAATTGAATACTGTACCGGATCCCCAAAAGTAGCACGGTAGCTAAATACAGCTATACTTACATACAAGTTTTGATAGTCAATGATTTCCCCTGAAGAAAGGTGTTTGAGATCCTCATCCCCTTCACGGTACTGCGTTGAATTCGCCGGAAAAAACCCCCTTACGGAATTTTCTGAAACAGATCTAAGAAGTATGTGCTCTTCAAAATCACCGCTTCCTGATAGTCTGAGCAATACGTTATCATCTGAGTCCGTGGTAAAAGGAAATTCCAAAAGAATGCCTTCGTCCAAATCGATATTGCTGCGTATGCCCGCTTCAAGTCTCTCTGAGGAAAATATAGAGGGAAAGTCATTGAAATCTATAGTGGGTATGGGGTTTCTTGCCTTCACTTCATCTTGGAAGGACATTGCATGATAACCGTTATCCAGCAGAAGCTCATAAGCTGCATTCCCGTTAGTAAACCTGGATTCAAGGGATTCATAGAAAACGGCATAATCACCGGTATCGGCATAGGATCCAATACGATATAAAATAACCAAACCGTTGGTCAGTTCCGCATCCCCAGAGGGAAGATCGATACTGAAAATCTTATTCAGTAAATCAAGTTCCGGTTTCACCGGAGGCTGAAGCAGCTGCGGTATACCACAGCTGCTCATCAGGAGAATGAAGGCAATTGCTGCCGAGAAAAGCTTCATGTGTTTCTTTGGCCTCGCTGGTACCCTGGAGTTTTCTGATGTTGCCTTTCGGGTCATCAGGTTAGGTCATCCTTCTCGATAAATGGTTCAAGACCGATTGAAATATCGATGAGCTCATAAATAACAACCGGCTTATTTTTACCTTTAACTCGAATATTATCCAATTCTCTGGCAATCACTTTGTCTTTTACCAGACCGTAGGTGTATTCGCTAATAATTATCTTGCTTCCGCTGCCGGTGTACTTTTGACCGTTTTCCGTCCATTCCTGACCGAAATACTGCTTGTTTATCCCTTCCAGGCGGGCGCCCAGGTTCACGTTGTCTCCCATGAGGGTGTAGTTCATGCGCCCCCTGCTGCCCATATTACCCACTGTCATGATTCCGGAGTTAATACCCATTCCGATATCTATGCGGCGGTCAAGCGGCCACTGTTCGTTCAGTTCACGCAGTTTCTGCATCTGCTTGACTGCAGATTGACATGCAAGAATTGCATGGTTTTTCTGGGCCACAGGTGCACCCCAGAACCCCATAATTTCATCGCCCACGTATTTATCCAGGGTGCCTTTATATTCCATGATGGTGTCGGTCATCGCCGTCAGGTAGATGTTTAAATGATTGACAAGCTCCTGGGGCTGCATTTTTTCACTTAATGTGGTAAAGCCCCGAATATCGGAGAAGAAAACCGTCAGTTCCTTATCCACCCCCCCCAGTTCGGGAGGTTCACCGCTGCTCATAATCTCATCCACCACTTCAGGGCTGACATATTGTCCGAACATCCCCTGTACTCTTCGTTTCTCCCGTTCTTCGGTGAGCCCCCGGTAAATAACCACCGAAAGGAAGCTGAATACCATGGCAAATGACGGATGCACTGTCTGCACCAGGATTTCGTTTGACTCGAACATATACTGACCGAAGATAAACAGCCCCACAATGAGAATGAGCGTGAGTGCCAGGGCAAAAAATGTGTTTACCCGTCCTGTTAGAACGGCTACCAGCAATACCAACGCGGACAGAAGAGCCAATTGAGGCCAGAAACTCAGCGGAGTTATAAACTTATCCATCAGGATGGTGTTCAAGGCATTCGCATGAAGCTCGATACCATACATAAGCCCTACACCGGTGGTTTTTTCATCATCTGCAAGTCCGGAGCTGAAAGCTCCCGCCATAATAATTTTATTATCAAGTGCCAGCGTCCGCGGCCAGGTATCATAAATAGGCCCTGTGGCACGTCGGGCATAGGCGGAATATGGCCGCACCGGAAACGTTTGCTGACCGCCGGGTTCCGAACTTGAGCGTTCCCCCATGAAGTTCACCAGCATTTGAGCTTCAGTATCGATGGGAATACGAATCTCCTCCATTTCCCGAAATCGGGCGGGAACAGTTTCTTCCTGTGTTTCTTCATCGTACTCTGCAAGTGAAGTCTGTATAGAGTATGGTTCCAGGCTGCGATTATCCGGATTGTACACCCTGGGATTGGTAAGAATCACCTCTTCCCCGAGATTCACCCGGATATCCTCCAGAGGAATATTCAGATAGTTTGCTGCAAGAGCGAGGGTTATTGATGGGATAAAATGATCAATATAAATGCCGATATCAAATTCCTGGGCATCTGACTCACCGTCGTCATCCAGATCTATTTCTCTGGGCGGACTCTGTGAGCGTACTCTTTCGGCCAGTTGATTCAACTGCTCCTCGGAAAGTATCAGGTCGCCATCGGAATTATTCAGCTGCTGGCTGAAATGGGTTCCATCCTTATCGTACCATCCTATTCGAGCAAAAGGATGGCCCCAGGCTTCTGTCTGGGAGAGAATCTGACGATGGTTGTCTAAAAAGTCCTGAAGCCGGACAGTACGAATGCGCTCGGTGTTTCGTGCAATCATGGGTTGCCGGCGGAAACGGTCATCTTCATCGTCAATATAGTTGGCATGACCATAGCCCTGGAGATTCTCACCCAAAGGTTTCAGCGGCGGTTCCATTCCCAGAAACAAGGGCATGTTAACCCAATCTCCCTCCACCTGCGTTATTTCCCCATGCTCTTCAAATAGAAGGCGGTGTCGCTCACGGTATTCCTCGGAAAGACTTGAAGGGGGTTCACTGCCAGTAAGTACCGTTTGAAGGAAAACCCGGCCGTTTTCTTCCATGCCTGCTTCAAGTTGTGCATCGTCCACCGCATCGCTGGAAGGTTCGATAAAGAAAATATCGAGAAAAACAGAGTTTTCCCGGCTGCTGTCGTCTTTGATCCGTGAGAAGGTATTTAATAGATCGGCGTGTCTGTACCTAGGAAACGGCCATGCACCGAAATCTGCAAGGCTTCTGTTATCGATTCCCAATATGAGAATATCGGGATGAATATTAAGATTGGCCTGCTGGATGGTTACTCCGGCCTGTTCCTGGCGGGCAACACGGTTATGGCGGATGGAGAAATGAAAGTCCAGAACACGGAGTTGAAGATTTCTAAAGAAAAAGAAATCTGGTGATAATAGCAAAAAAACGGACACAATAATAAATGCCAAAAAAAAGGCAAAGTTCCTGCTGGCAAGAAATTTAGATTTAAAAGTACCGGCAGAGCCCATGGAGTTCCCCCTTGCAGCCGAACCGGCACATATTCAGCACATACTGTTCAGCCGGCTCAGTTGTCAGTCTGATTCGCGATATTTATGTCAATTATACGGTTGTGAGCAAAGTTTGTCCAACCGCTGGATGCGTACTCATCTATGAGTCGATCATAATATACCAGCGCTTGAGCTTGCTCTCCAGCCTGTTCACTGAGTCTGCCCAGGGTGAACAGTACCCGGGGTTCTTCCGGACTGTCATGCTCATCCACAAGACGGCTCAAAACTTCTCTTGCCCGTTCAGTATTCCCGGAATTCTCAAGCATTAGGCCGGCCTTGAGAAGAGCCGTTGCAGCCAGATACCCCTGGGCATCGGAAGCCCCAAGATACTGCTCAGCGGCGGCTTCATAATCCTCTACTGCCGAATAAATGTCACCCAAGATCATCTGTTTGCGTACATGGGCGTAGGAATTACTTCGAAAGTCAAACTCTGCAATTCGGGTAAGCACCTCACCTGCATCCTTTGAGTCCTCTTCCCGTTCATCGCTCCAATCGGTAAATATCTGTTCAAGTTCAAACAGACGCTCCGCTTCCCGGTCCAGAGTATTTCGATGAACTTCAATTCCAACAACCAATGCAATAATGCCCACGATAATCAGTGTAGTGAGAATAGTGAGTGCAACCCTGTGACTCCGTAAGAAATCCGCCAGAATATCCTGTGCGCGTTTTTTTGATTCAGCCATGTAAGTCAGCTCCTTTCAATACCCAGCTCCTTAATGAGCCGGGAGAGATACGTTCGTTGTATTTCAAGTCGTTGCGCCGCCAACGTCTGGTTCCAATTGCTTTCCAGAAGCGTTGAGCGTATGAGATGCTTTTTAAATAAATTCAGCGAGTCTTTCAAGCTCTTTCCCAAATACAGTTCACCGGTAAAGCTGTCTCCCGCCAAATGCAGATGCTCAGGCGATATTTGTCTATCCGTGCAGAGCACAGCTGCCCGTTCAACCGCATTATGAAGTTCCCGGATATTTCCCGGCCATGCATAGTTCATCAGCTGCTCATGGGCTTCGGCACTGAAGCCCTGTATGGACTTGTTCAACTCCCTGTTAAACCTGTCCAGAAAATGGTCGGCAAGCATGGGAATATCTTCTTTTCGCCTTCTCAGGGGTAGAATATAGAGGGGGATCACATTCAGCCGGTAAAACAAATCCTCCCTGAATCGTCCTTCCTGTACTTCTTTCTCCAATTCCTTGTTGCTTGCGGCAAGAATCCGGATATCAGCTTTCTTAACCTGATTTGAGCCCAGAGGTTCATAGCTTCCCGACTCAAGCACCCTCAGCAGCTTTGCCTGAACCTGTGGAGAAATATCAGCTATTTCATCCAGAAACAGCGTACCGCCCCGGGCAGCTTCAATTTTTCCCTGACGGTCTTGGAATGCATCGGTAAAAGCGCCTTTCACATGACCGAATAGCTCGCTTTCAAGAAGCTGCTCGGGTATGGACGGGCAGTTAATCCGTACCAGGGGCCCTTCGGACCTGGGACTTCGGGCATGTATCTGTTCCGCCGCCAATTCCTTTCCAACCCCGGATTCGCCGTGTATAAGAACTGATGCGTCGCTTGTGGCAATGCGGTCAATCATCGCCATGAGATTTTTCATGGCGTCAGATTGATACAGAAGGGTTTGATACCGTGCCGACTCCCCTTCCCGAAGCCCTTCCAGCTCCTGAATGCGCATTCTGTCCTTAACCCTGGCCTGTGAGTTGATCACAGCCAGCGCCGCCTGGTTGGCAAATATCTCAAGCCATTGGCGGTCCCCATCGCTGAAGTGCCCTCCATTGGTCTTGTTAATTATCTCAATAACGCCTATACAATGATTCCATACCCGCATGGGGACGGCAAGAATGCTTCGGGTTTTGTACCCGATCTGTCGGGAAATCTGGGCGTAAAACCTGCGGTCTTCATCCACATCATTGACGATCAGACTCCGGTTGTTCTGGGTTACCCAACCGGCAATACCTTCACCGGATTTCAGGGTGAAATCCATTACCTCTGAACCTTTGGGCCCCAATGCCACCTCAAAATGCAAACTTCCATCCTTCTCATTTCTGAGAAGGATGGAAGATGATTCGCCTGAGCTGAGATTCATTGCAGATTCAAGAATCTGCTGTAATTGCTCTTTGGGGTCAGAATAGTCACCGTTGATGTTCGAATTGATCTCGATCAGCTTCTGGATTTTTCGAGAAGTATCTGAGTTTTCGAGCATCAACTACTCTCCGGGAGTCGCCTATTCGTCATCCTGCTTCAAAAAATCAGCAAGAGTGGCGGACTCTTCATCGCTTCCGTTGTCGGAAATATACTTTTCAATTTCCTGACGCTCCTGTGCCCGTGTCATCTCGCGGATAGAGAGAGACAGTTTCTGGCGTCCGGGATTCAGTTCAATAATTGCCGCCTGAAGCTGCTGGCCGGCCTTATACTTGGTGATTTCTTCATCAAGATTAATTTCCCGGGGATTACCCAGATGCACTTTAGGAATAAGACCTTCAATTCCGCCGCTCACCCGAACAAAAACTCCGAAGTCGGTTACATTGGTAACCTCACCCTCGATAATTGAACCTTCAGAGTACGTACCCTTCAGATCGGTCCAAGGATCATCTTCGAGCTGTTTGATTCCCAGTCGAATGTTATGATTTTCTGCACTGCTTTCAATAACCATAACATCCACTTCTTCGCCTTCTTTCAACACTGCACCGGGATTCTTATACTTCTTGGTCCAGGAAAGATCATCCACATGGAGAAAACCGTCTATGCCTTCTTCAAGTTCAACAAAAGCGCCGGTGGCGGTGATCTTTTTTACAACACGTTTGAGCTTGGTTCCCACAGGATATGTGCTTTCGATTTCATCCCAGGGGTTAGGAAGAACCTGCTTGATACCCAGACTGACCTTCCGCGCGTCCAGGTCGAACCCGAGAATTTTCGCTTCCACATCTTCACCGATGCTCAGAATTTCTTTAGGATGCTTGATACGTTTTGTCCAGGAAAGTTCGGAAATGTGAGCAAGACCTTCAATACCGTTTTCAAGCTCAATGAATGCGCCGAAATCGGTAAGCTTTGTCACTTTTCCCTTGATCACATCATGCAACTGGAATCTGTCGGTAAATGTTTCCCAGGGGTTTTCGGTCATATCCTTGAGACTAAGGTTAATTTTCTTATTTTCTTCATCCAGGCGGGTAACTTTCAGCTGAAGTACTTCGCCCTTTTTCACATGATCCTTGGGACGGGCAACATGTCCCCAGCTCATATCGTTTATATGGAGCAGTCCGTCGAAACCGCCGAGGTCAACAAAAGATCCGAATGAGGTGAAAGACTTAACTGTTCCTTCAACCACATCCCCTTCTTTGGTATTAGCAAAAAACTCGTTCCGCTTTTTGTCAACTTCTTCTTCAAGCCAGCGCCGGCGGGAAAGAATGATATTCACCCGGTTATCGCTATAAAGACGTTCGATGTAAAAATGGGATTTCAGCCCCACATACTTGTCCGGATCTTCTACGCGGAACAGGTCCATTTTGGAAATGGGGTTGAACCCCCGGTTTCCACCGCCAAGGGAAATTTCAAAACCACCCTTCACAACCCGTGAAACCTTACCTTCTATCGGACGCTCTTCCTGAAAAGCCTCTTTCAGTTCTTTCCAGACAACTTTCTCGTCTGCCTTCCGCTTGGAAACCACTACCTCGCCGTTGCGGCCTTCTTTATTAATTAAGACAACCTGTACGGTAACACCTTCGGATGGAACATCATCTTCAAACTCGTTGAGGTTGATCTTACCTTCCGACTTATACCCAACGTCAATAAAAACCTGTTCGCTGGTGACCGCGACAACCGTACCTTCGACGAGCTGACCGACCTCCAGCTCATCAAGGGATTTGAGGTATTCCTCCTGCAGCTCCTCCTGGAGGAAGTTTCCCGTTTTTGAGCCCTGCTGTTCATTTTCTGCCATAGTTACTTGTATACTCCTGATAGATTATTTGTGTTCTCGAATAGATTCCAATACAATCTCACAAACTTGTTCAATCGTCAAGTCGGATGTGTCTAAATACCTGGCCTGTGGGGAAAGTTTCAAAGCCCCCACATCTTTCTCTTTATCGATATGGTCACGATTTGCAATGCTTTCCACTAACTCCTCATATGATAAGGAGCTGATACCTTGATCAAGCCTTCTCTTTGCTCTGGCCTGTATGCTTGCATCCAGGTAAAACTGAAGTTCTGCATGGGGAAATACTATTGTGCTCATATCCCTGCCTTCTACCACCACATCCTTGTCCAGGGCTTCCTTCCGCAGAATAGTATTCACCAGTTCTCTGATTTCGGGAATACTGGATACCTGGGCAACCAGAGAGTCGACCAGGTCAGAGCGAAGAACTTCATCGCCCAGAAGCGTTCCGTTGAAGAGAATATCACCCTGTTGAGCCGGCACTGCATCATCATTGCCGCTGCTTACCACAATGTGGAACCGGGACGCGGTTTTTACAAGCGTATGGGGCTTATCTGAAATACTCCTGCGCATCTCAGCGTTTCCAAGCCTTTTTAAAAGCCCGCTGGTGATTGCCCGGTAAATATTACCCGAGTTTAGATAGACCAGGCTGCTCCTGGCACCCACCATTTTCGCAACGGTGGATTTTCCGCTGCCCGCGGGACCGTCAATGGTGACTGTCATTTTTTACTGCCTTTATCATCCTTGCCGCCCGATCTGCCGGCCCCGCCTGATTTGCGCCCTCCGGGACGGGATTTACGACCTGGCCGGGATGTCCCCGGCCGGACATTTTTTTTTGCTTCCCTGTGAAGGGTTTCCACCTCTGCCTTGGAAAGCTGCCGGAATTTTCCTTCTTTGAGGATCCCAAGTTTCAGGGGTCCGAATTCCGTACGATGAAGGCGGGTTATTTTCAGTTTGCCGTGGGAGAAAACATTTCTGATTTCCCGATTTTTCCCCTCCGCCAAATGGAGTATTACCTGTTTAGGATTCACGAACTGGAATTTTTCCAGGCGATACAGCACCCCTTTGACCCGAATGCCATCCAACCATTCCTGGAGAAGTTCACGGGGGATCGGTTCTTTGGTTTCCACCATATACTGTTTTATGAGACCTGAGCGGGGATGTGATGCGCTATGGGCGAACTCCCCGTCGTTGGTGAGTAAAAGGAGACCGGTGCTCATAAAATCCAGGCGGCCAATGGTGAACAGGCGCTGAGGAAACGAATCCTGCACCAGGTCCATGACCGTGGGTCTGCCTTCCGGGTCATGTGCTGATGAAATGAACCTTGCGGGCTTATGGAGCATAAGATACAGATGCTCCTCCTCAGGGCTGACGCTGGTGCCGTCGAAGCGCACTTTATCACCATGCTTCACCCGGTAACCCGGCTCACTGATCACTTTTCCGTTAACGGTTACCCTGCCTTCCTCGATTAACTCTGCGCTTTTGCGCCTACTGGCTATGCCGCTGCGACTGAGGAAAACCTGCAGTCTGGGTTCTTCCTGATGTTCCATTATAATTCATCCTTATGCAGTTCGAACCGTGCCTGCTCCACTTCATCTAGTTTGGGGAGATCAGCAATGCTGGAGAGGCGAAAAACTTTCAAAAAAGTTCGGGTGGTACCGAACTGGGTCGGCCGGCCAGGTGCGTCTTTTTTTCCCACTTCCTGAATCAGCTCTCGGGTTTGCAGGAGTTTGATCATTGAATCTGAGGATACGCCCCGGATGCTTTCGATTTCCCCTCGGGTTATTGGTTGACTATAGGCAATGATACTGAGGGTTTCCATTGCGGCCTTGGACAGGCGTTGGGTATTTTGCTTGCCGTAGCGTTCTTTCAGGTTATTCCAAAGACTCTGTTTAGGTGTCAATTGGTAGGAATCTCCCAGACGCATTAATTCGATTCCCCGCTCTTCCTGGGTGTACAATTCTTCAAGCTGCTTAAGGACAGCTTCCACTGCATCTTTGGAAAGTCCAGAAATTTTCGCAAGGCTTGTTATATGTACCGGGTCGGGTTCGAGAAACAGAATTGCCTCAAGCAGTGCTGTCTCAGTTTTCAACTTCATCCTCCCCTTCTCCTTTTTCATGACGGCGAATTCGTATGTCTCCGAAAAGCGTATTCTGAAAAATCCGAATCACCTTGAATTTTACCGATTCAAGAATGGCGAGAAATGCGCAGATTACATCCATAATGGAATCTGGCCTGATGATAATATCAGTGAACCGGAATTCCTTCTGGCGTTCGAGAAGCTCCCTGATAAGAGTGAGCTTCTCATTTACGCTCACTTCTTCATACAGATCAATAATCCGGTCGGGTGTAAGTCCCTTCATGAGGCTGGAAAAGGTTGTGAGAAGATCCCACACCTCCATCTCCTGCCACATGGGTTCGGCATTATCGAAGGGAAGGTTTCTCTGAGCCTTTTCCCGCTCAATGATCCATTCGTTCTGGTTTTCCTTCTCCATCATGAGTTCGCTGAGTTTTTTATATTTTTGATACTCAATCAGTCTATCCACCAGCTCTTGCCGTGGGTCTTCAAGTTCATCTTCCAGATTGATATCCACCGGAAGGAGCATGCGGCTTTTGATATACAGCAGTGTGGATGCCATTACATAAAATTCCGACGCCCGTTCCAGATCAGCCATCTCCCCCGCCCGCATAAATTCAAGATACTGCGCGGTTATGTGGGAAATAGGGATATCATAAATATTTACTTCATTTTTCTTTATCAGGAAGAGCAGAAGATCCAGAGGACCTTCGAAATCCTTCAATCGAAAATGGGCTTTTGATTCTTCACCTGTCAATTATTATTCCTCAGCTGAGAAGTGAGCCCATTATAAAGAGGGCTTGAGCTGAGGTAAATACCCTGAGAGGGATCATTTTGAAGCTCCCGTTCCAGATTTTCAAGAGATTCCCCGCTGCGGGGATCGATTAGTCCTGGATTCAGTTCCAGCAGAGGCACAAGAACAAAACGGCGCTGGGGGTATCGGGGATGGGGAATAATCAGTCCCTCCCTGGAATCCTCTGTTCCGGATTCCGAAACATCGGTTACCAGATCATTCCACAAGATAATGTCAATGTCCAGATTCCGAGGGCCCCACCGAACCTCATCGTTTCTGTTCCGTCCATGTGACGTCTCAATTCGGTGAATCTCTTTTAACAGATCCCCAGGCGACATATACTGCGGAAGATTCATACAGCAGGCGCAGTTGAGGAAATCTGGTTGATCTCTTAGCCCCTGGGGGGTACTGGCATACAGGGAACTGATGCGAAAACCCGATTGACTCAGGATCTTTAACTGTTCCAGGGCTGAAACAAGCTGCTTTGATGAATCTCCGCTGTTACTTCCCAGACTCAGATATATCATTTCACCTCTGGATAGGCTTCGGGTTCAGATTAGACCGTATGGAGCGTAGCTGCGTGGATTAGAACAAGTCCTCTCCATTGGAGCTTTTTGCTGGAGAGGCTGCGCTTTTCGGGGGTTTCGTGTTTTTTTCTGAGGCATCAGCCTTATTGCTGCCATTTTTCTGATCAGTATTCTTCCCCTCCCCTTTTTTTCCGTCGTCTTTTTTTCCTTCGCCGATAACCCGCTCGTTTGGGAAGAGCTGTTGTCGGAGTTTGCTCATTATTTCGCGGTACAATTCGGGATTTTCTTCCAGGTAGGTTTTGGCGTTATCCTTTCCCTGACCGATCCGTTCCTCTCCATAGCTGTACCAGCTGCCGCTCTTATTAATGTAGCCGTATTTCACCGACGCATCCACAAGGCTTCCGGTGGCAGATACACCTTTGCCGAACATAATATCCATTTCAATTCGTTTGAACGGCGGTGCAACTTTATTTTTCACCACTTTTACCCGGACTGTGTTCCCTATTGCGTTATCGGTTCCCTTGGAGATGGTTTCAACCTTGCGAACTTCCAGCCGCACGGAGGAATAAAATTTCAGTGCATTCCCTCCGGTGGTTGTCTCGGGATTGCCGAACATCACTCCGATTTTCATACGGATCTGATTGATAAAAAACAGACAGGCTCCGGATTTTGATATTGTACCGGTGAGCTTCCGCAGCGCCTGACTCATCAGGCGGGCCTGCAGCCCCACATGACTGTCTCCCATATCTCCGTTTATTTCCGCCTGGGGAGTAAGGGCCGCCACGGAATCGACTACGATAATATCCATGCTTCCGGACCGAACCAGGGTCTCGGCAATTTCCAGAGCCTGTTCACCGTTATCAGGCTGGCTGACCCACAGCTCATCGATGTTCACCCCAAGGTTCCGGGCGTATACCGGGTCCAAGGCATGCTCTGCATCGATAAATGCGGCGATCCCGCCCCTTCGTTGAGCCTCTGCTATGGCATGGAGTGCGAGGGTGGTTTTACCGGAGGACTCGGGGCCGTATATCTCGATGATTCTCCCTTTCGGATACCCGCCGAGACCCAGAGCTTCATCCAGGAGTATTGAGCCGCTGGGAATGCACTCAATATCCAGGTTTTTCAGGCCCGTACCAAGTTTCATGAGAGAACCTTTGCCGTACTGCTGTTCTATCTGTAGCCGTGCGGCCTCAAGCGCTTTAGCCTTTTCTTCCTGGGATTCAGGTGTGGCTGTTTCCTTGCTGGTTGTGTTGCGTTTTGCCATAGTTCCTCCGAATATGATACCGGCAGAATTGCGTTTTTGATTTAACCTGGTGAGGCGTTTTCAAAAATGTGTAATCGTGAATGAGCGTCTGTTGAGTATAAATTCTTGCCACTGCACTGGTCAAGCAAGCATTTTTCATGTCAAAGGTGAAAAAGTGGTTTAATATATGGGCATGGGCCTGGACAACGATATTTTACTTGTATCAACCCGCTCAATGGAAGAATACCGGGAGCGGGTTGCATATCATCTGAGAACATTTCCCGATTTTTATGACCATAACGGCAGTAATAATCGGGATGTTGAGATAATGAGTCAGAATCTCAGAATTGTGACCTTCGCCGACGGTGAACTTGAGGTTGAAGCACCTTTTACCGTGAGGGACAAGGATGTGTTCCTTATAGCCGGATCCAGCAGGAATCAGGCTGGAATCAGTCAGAATGAGTGCAAGATAGAATTGTATCATGCCATCGACTGTATTAAACGGGGTACTCCCAGAAGGATTACGGTTATCGAACCGTATTTTTCCCCCTCCAGATCCGATAGAACCACCCGACGGAACTCCGTTGGGTTCTGGGTGCATACCAAAATACTTTCCAACCTGGGTGCCGATACGATTCTGACCTACCAGCTTCATTCGGATAAATCCAAGACGGCAATCGATCCTACAATATGCCATATGGAGGATATCCCTGCGGTTCCCATGATGATGGAGTACATTACCAGAGAGATTATTAAAACAGAGGAAGAGTGGCATAAAAATCAGCACAATTGGGTGTTTTGTTCAGTGGATGCCGGGGGAGAAGGAATGGCAAGAAGCTACGCACAGGCATTTCAGGTACCCCTTATTATTGCCCATAAACAGCGGGATTACGCTCACACCAATACCATTAAACAGATCAACATTCTTTCAGATACGGATATTACCGGCAGAGATATCTGGATCGTGGATGATATGATAGATACCGGGGGTTCTATTGTAGCCCTGATTACCGAGTTGAACAGACGGGATGTGGCCTCGGTAAATATTGCCGCTATTCACCCGGTTTTATCAGGTCCGGCAGTGGAGAGGCTGAAGGAGCTCCATGAATCAGGAATGCTCCATGAGCTGCTGATCCTGGATACGGTAAATCTCACCCAGGAGGTATTGGATGCACTGCCCTTCCTCCAGGTTGTCAGCTCATCCAAGCAGACTGCGGAAATCATTATGGGAATTCATGACAACCTGTCCCTTTCCCCATTTTTTGATGACTTTTCGGTACAGCAGTACTTCAGAAACCCGCCGCTGGAGTAAAATTGCAATGCAACAGGTTTTAAAAGCAAGGCGATTATATTCAGGGGAATAATGGGCGGTTCAGGAATTCCTGAACATGGAGTGAACTGAAATTAGTTCAGAATTCTTTTTTGGAATCTACGAGCAGCGTGACGGGGCCGTCATTAACAAGACGTACATTCATGTGTTCCTGAAACTCCCCGAAGAAACAGCGGCCATACTCCCTGCGGAACATCTCTTCAAGTTCAGAGAATATTTCACGGGCATGATCCACGGCGGCAGCCCTGTTGTAACTGGGACGCCTGCCTTTGCGGGTATCACCATACAATGTGAACTGGCTGATCACCAAAAGCTCAAACCGCAGGTCCATGAGGCTCAAATTCATTTGATCCGCCCTATCATGGAATATGCGAAGATTCAAAGTCTTATCCACAATGTACTTGAGATCATGGTCGCGGTCATCACTTTCTATACCGATAAATACCAGAAGCCCTGTACCGATGGATGCAACGTTCCTTTCTTCAACATGGACACTAGCCTCCGACACCCGCTGAATTACCCCCCGCATACGATATAATCCTCTATTTCTATCGTGCCGGGCACTCTATAGAATCTGTTTCGAGTTGTTCCTCTTCGAGTTGTTCCTCTTCGGGGGCAATCGGGTTTCATTTTTCGGCCATCCTGCGCAGGGAACTGCCCCGCAGCTGCAATTCACCGTTGTTTCCGTCAACCTGTGCAATTATTTCCACCGGCTCGCCGCCCTGGAGTTCAACGGCAAAATCCAGAAAAACCGGAACAGTTCCTTCAACTACCTTTCCACTGTGGAAGCCGACGAGAAAATCAAAAAGAATTTCCTCATCACTCAGGCGGACATTCGCAGTCCTACCCTTCCACCGAACATATACACCATGATGAAGTTTGGGGCTCGCCGCTACTTCTTCGTAGCTGAAAGGATCCTGAAAATTCGTGAAGTCCGGTTCTCTCAGCTCTGAAATCAGAAGAGAAATTCTGTCTTTTATTTCTATGGGGGCGTTGGAATAGAGAATTCTGTTTCCGTGATACCTGACCAGATTGTCTCGAAATTCATGGAAATTCCGGCGAATCTTTTCAAGCTCGTTTTCCAACTGTTCATTGGTGAAAATTATATCCGCCGCTCTGGAGTAATCTCCGCTGCCGTATTCTTCAATCTGAATGTCCAGCAAAGCCTGTCCCTCCCGGAACGGCAAGGGCTTTTGGACGGTTCTGGTTATCAGAACGACACCAAGAGGAATCAATAGAATGATTAGCCCGGCCAGAATAATCTTGAATAGAGAAGGCCAAAGAATTCTCGGGTGGCGGGCGAGGATGATTCCGTACTTCCTGTTTTCAATAAACTCCAGCCAGTCCTCTTCTTCAGATTTTTTTGCCATCTCCAAAGCACGCAGCGCTTTTTTGTTGGCAGGATCTATATCCAGAATTTCAAGCCATATACGCAGGGCCTCAGTAATTTTCCGTCTCCGGAGCATGACCACCGCAAGACCCAAAAGGGAATCTATACGCTGCGGCTCCAGATCCCGTACTCGTTGAAAATAGCTATACGCTCCGCCGAAATCCCCTGTGTAAAGGCAGGCATATCCCAGCAACTCGTGGTATGATGCATCCTTGCGGTACAAAAAAATCTGAGGGCTGAGCAGTGAAATAACCCGTCCGTACTTTTTTTTCGCGAAGAGAAGCCGTGCCTGTGCGAGATCGCTGCGTTTTTTTTGCTTCATTGCTGTGTATACTTCCTTGAACTATTTAGCGATTGGAGGGAGCGTTTGAATACGCTACTCATCCGATTCCGTCATTTTCGATTCGGATGCAGCTCCGGTATCCTGACTGCTCTGGCGGATGGTTTCCAGGATCTCTTCTAGAGCACGGATCTGACTTGCATCCAGACGTGCCGGTGAAGTTAATAGCCGGTCAATTTGTTCCAAAAGCAGGTCTATTGTCTCAATGCTTTGAACCAGAGGGGCGATTTGTCGCAAGTCAGAGCGACGGAATGAATCGATGCCGCTGCTCCGGTTCACTTCCTCCACCCGTTCGCTGATATTCTCAGAGGAGTCGGATGCCGACTCGGTCATGCCATGCAATGCCGGATTATATTCCAGGA
Organism: Salinispira sp.; assembly: GCF_059431795.1. NCBI lineage: Bacteria > Pseudomonadati > Spirochaetota > Spirochaetia > Spirochaetales > Spirochaetaceae > Salinispira > Salinispira sp. Next base: position 163,132 of record NZ_JBXWXS010000031.1, on the reverse strand, counting down.
CCGAGGATTTTTCCAGCATCTCAATACGCTTGGAAATTCGGCTCAGGAATTCCCCATCACTGTCATTCTCGTTCCGGGGTATGTAGGTGATAACCAGCGAATACTCCACCCGGCTTTGCCCCGGAATCCGCTCAGGACCGAAACTGAGGTTCAGTGCACTGTCATTTATGGAAAACGGCAACAGATTGAAGTTCCTATCCGGTGAAACACGGAAATCCCCAGAGCTCTCATTCAGGCGTTTCCAGTTTGCCGCAGCGGTCCGCCGGGGCCCCCGGATGCCTTCACCTGAAAGCAAAAACAGAGCTGATCCGAGACTGTTCCCGCTGCGAATATAGGGCTCCCGCTGTCCGGGGCTGAATTCATACTCCCCGATAATTCCGGATTTGGAGGGAGTTGCAAAATGGGATGCGCCCAGTTCCCCGAGTACCGTGTCAAACAATGCGGTAAGTTCGGCGCGTACATCTTCAGTCCCCGTGTTGATAATCTGATAGCGTATTTTCACACCGATTATGGATTGATCGCTGGCATTCTGCTCATTTCCCTTCCGTGGCCCTTCGTTCTGCGGTGCCTGAAGAAAGGAAAAATGCTGATTAAACTGGAGATCGTCCCAAAGGTACTGAAGTGCCACTCCATCCCGAAATTCTCCGATGGAAATGCTGTGGGATTTATCTTCACCAAGAATGCTTACACTATCACCGATTCGGATGCGGGTATGGGAGCTTCTGGGATTGTCGTTGAACAACAGATCGGTATTTCCGTATGAGAGAGCAAAGCGTCCGGTTTCCTCATACAATCTCAGACTGTACGCGCCGGCCTCCACCTCCAGGGAGTACAGAAAAGGGGATATCCATGCAAGGCAGAAAATAAAGGCTGCAATTCTGGAAATCCGAATCATTGATTCTCCTGCATTTGACGAATTTGTGCTTCAAGACCTTGAATAAGCTCTTCTTTAAGAACCAGCGCATTCTCTTTCAGCCGAATAAGATCAAGGGTTGCCTGTATATCGGGATCATCGGCACTGAAAACCACCCGTTCTTCCAGGGCATTTTCCTCCAGGCCTGCATCCAGGGATTGCTCAAGACTTCGCACTTGATTCTCCAGGCGGCGGATTTCATTTTGCTGTGAATCGATGGTTTGCTGCAGACTGGTCTGTTCATTTTCCAGAATGGACACTTCATCAATGAGCTCCCGGATCTCTTCGGCATATACTTCATCGGCATTTCTGGCCATTCTACGCCGATATGTCTCGATGGTTTCTTCATACTCCTGTTCGCTTTTCCGGAATTCTTCGATTGTCCGTATCGATTCTTCCTGTGTCCACTGCAGGAGTTTAAGCAATTCCTGCTCCCGTCGGCTCATGGTGATAACCGCCAGTCTGTAGCGTGCAGCTTCTACCCGAAAACTGGTTGGAAATTCCTCAAGAACTGCGGAAAACATTTTTTCCGATTCGTCCAGCTGTCCAAGATGAAACAGTGCCTCTCCTGTCCAGTAGTATGCATTGGCTACGAAGGGACTGGATGGATTTGAATTGATGAAGTCGGAGAACGCCAACACCGCAGATTCGTATTCCGCCTTCAGATACAGAATTCGGCCCCGCTGATACAAGCCTTCGGGATAGTTTTTATTTTCCTGAAAATTATTCAGAAAGAAGTTCAGGTTTCGTTCCGCGTCCTGAATACGTTCCTGGGCAATGAGCACCTTGGCTATCCAAAAGTATGCATCGCCCCGTAGTGAGGAGTATTGGGGATCCAAAAGAAGCTGTCTGAATTCGGCAAGAGACTGGGAGTACCTGTTTTCCTGGAAATTTCCAATGGCGGAATTGAAGAGATCTTCACCGCTTTGAGCGCTTACCTGGGAAAGTGGAATAATGAGCAGAACAATGATGGTTAGAATTGCCGCAGAACGCTGGTTTTTCACAAAAACACCCCTCTTTCTTCAATCATCGGTAGAATCGTCAACATTTATACTCTTTTCTCCCCCCGGAGTGCGGAAACGAATCCTGCCTTATCTTCAGCCTTAAAAAACGCACTTCCACTCACCAGCACATCGGCACCGGCAGAAACGGCATCGGCTGCGGTACGGGAATTTATGCCTCCGTCGATGCTTACCAGATAATCATATCCCCCGCGCTTTCTCAGCTCAACAAGCTGACGGATTTTATCCAGAGTCTGGGGTATGAGAGACTGGCCGCCAAAGCCGGGGTTCACGCTCATCACCAGGATCTGATCTATGAAGGGAAGCAACTCCTGCACTGCTGATACTGGGGTTGAGGGAACGATGGAGATTCCCGCTTTAATTTTCCGGGAATGAATATACTGGAGTAGTCTGTGACTGTGTATTTCCGCTTCGCTGTGGAACACAAGATAATCGGCGCCTGCATTGATGTATTCGTCCACAAGTTCAGCCGGATTGTCCACCATAAGGTGTACGTCGAAGGTTTTCCGGCTGTGAGATCTGAGATCATGGATCATTTTCGGTCCGAATGTAAGGTTGGGTACAAAATGTCCATCCATTACATCCAGGTGCACCCAGTCTGCTGAGGAACTATGAATATCGTTAAGAGCCTGTTTTAAATTGCTGAAATCGGCTGATAATATGGACGGCGCTATTAATGGGGTTGGATATATCATATTATATATTTACCAAAAAACCTAATTACTGCATAGTAATACCAAGGGCATGTTAAAAAAGCGTAGGGAATTTCACAGTAAAATTGAACAACTCATTGATGAATGTGCGGAATACATAGCCGCCGGGAGATTAAAAGATGCATATGAATCTTTAGACAGGGCCTTGAGTCTTGATTTTGATCATCCGGGCGTACTCGCGGGTCTGAAATATATCAACTTCTGGCAAAGCAGAATTAATGCTGCGATTCGAAGGTCAGAGCATATTGATCAGGCTGAGACCCTGCTCCATTACTGGAAGGATTTTTCCCGGTTTATACGGGGATTCCAGGGGGATGAGCGGCTTATTCAGAGCTTCCGGCGATTTGTATTTTCCCGGGTACTGGAACTGTTTTCGGGCATTCCCGAGGGTGACAAGGATGCAGACATTCTCATGTGGCGGGGAATCGCCTGTAAGGGCATGGGCAATTACGATGATTCACTGGAGCATTTTACCGCCGCGCTTCAAACCTCCGCTCCCCGGGCGAGATTGTTGAGCGAACTTGCCGATATTTATGCTCTGGTCGGAGAAGATCAGAAGTCCAGAGTGATGTTCAGAGAAGCGTTCTTCACCGACCCTCAGGATATTGATGTGGAGGGGTTTGAGTCCGAACTTTTTATCCGCCTCTGCAGAAAAGTTGGGGACCTGGGGTTCAGCGGTCCGGAATTGACGGAGTGGATTCCGGTCTACGGAAGTCTTTGGGGAATTCTTAATATCAAGCGTGAACTCAGAGCCCTGGAATATGGAAAGTTGCGACAAAAGATATTTGCAATGGAACAGGAACTCCGGGACAGCCGACGCAGCGAAATTGTGATCCCGAGACTCCTTAACCACTATTTCTGGCTTATCGATCACCTGGTTATGAACAGGGAGCATCAGCAGAAAATCGATGAAATCCTTCTGAAAATCCGCAGCATTTCAACAGATGTTTACAAGCTGTATACAAAGTAATAAGTGTTCGATATAATAAATGTTAATAACTTCACGAAAACACGCTTCGTGCCATATTTTGTACATCTTTATATTTGTTATGTCTAGCTATTCATAGCTGATTCAATTCAGGAGCACTTGAACAATGTCGGAAAAGATTCTCAACACAATTACTGAGCAACTCAATGAAGAAAAGTGGACCCGTGCGACTTTGTCCAATTATACGGTAAACCACTATGTGGAACTGGATGAATTATTGGACCAGGTTTTTGACGCCGACCTTGAAGATGAAGTGATGGAGTTGTGCGAAGAGCATCTTACCCACTCTAAAAACAGCATCATCGCTCTCTACCTTTCGGGTATTATCAGTCTCAACCGACAGTCCATCGATGATTCTAACCTGCTTCTTCTTATCAACATTTTTACAGAAAATCACCGCTGGAATATCGTCAAGCATCTAAGTAACCGCATTCTCGATTTCGGAGAAAACCGTCATGCACTGCGCACCCTGGCTGAATGCTATAACAATGAGGGTGATGTGGCCTCCCTGTATGAAGTTTGGGAGCGTCTTATCCGTGTTGATTATGAAGAAGCGGATATCGTCAAAAAGCTTGCGGAGCATGAAGAGGAAGAGGGCAATCTTGATACTGCCGTCGCCCATTACAAGAAAGCCATTTACCGCTATATCAATAAAAAGATGTTTACCCAGGTCCATGAGCTCTGGCAGAAGCTGCTTGAGCTTGTACCCGGTGAGACGGAGTTCTTTTATCATGCGGAAGGCAGGGTAGCAAAACTTCTGAACGAAGACCGTGCCATCCAGCTCCTTGAGGAACTGTACCCCCATTTCAATGAGAATGAGAAGTGGAACACTGCAATAGAAATACTCAGGCGAATTCTCAGCTATGACAATAAAAATCCCTGGGCAAGGAAGGAAATTACCGATTGTTTCCGGGCCAAGCATGCGGGACACAGTCAGCTGGAAGAATATATTAGGCTTTCAAACCTGAGCCAGAACTGGCGAAACGTTCACGATGCCATCTCCGATTTTGAAAAACATATTGCTTTCGATGCTGGTAACTTTGTCTATCACCGTTCATGGGGTGTGGGACGTATTAAAAAAATCAAGGGCGATGATATTGTCATTAATTTCATGAAGAAACAAAACCACGTAATGTCCCTGAAAATGGCCGTAAGCAGTCTGAAAATTCTGGGCAAGGATCACATCTGGGTCTACCGCATCACAAAAAAGAAGGAAGCCCTCAATAAGAAGGTAAAAAAAGATCCCCTGTGGGCTCTGAAAGTAATTATCAAAAGTTTTGACAATGCAGCTGATATGAAAAAAATTAAGGCTGAACTTGTTCCCGGTATTCTCAGCGCAAGTGAGTGGACCAGTTGGAGTTCAAAAGCCAGGGACCTGTTGAAAACTGATGAATCCTTTGGGAACCTTCCGGATAAACCGGATACCTATGTTGTCAGAGAACAGCCCATTAGTCTTGAAGAAAAAACCTATAACCGCTTCAAAGCGGAAAAAAGCTTTTTCGATCGAGTGAAGACCATTCAAGAATTCCTTGATTATGTGAATGAGGAAGACGACACCAGCTCAATAGAAAGTGATTTTTTCAAGGATATGTTTGACTACTTCGTAGGATACGTCCGGAATCCTGGAACATACAATGAGCAAACCATCTCAGCCCTGCTCATTGTTCGACAGGTTATAGAGCGTTTCTCTTTCCTCAATCCCGGGGTAAACCTTGGTTTCAGAGATTTCTTCAATCATTTGGAATCGTATGAAGAGACATTCAAAAATATTGAAAATAACGAAGTTCGGAAGGCGTTTCTCAGCGCAGTACGAAAGCAGATTAAAAACTGGCATGAAATCTATATCAATATTCTGCCCCACCATCTTCAAAAGGATGTTATTCGAGATCTCATCAATGCGGGTCACAAGGATCTGGTAATTGAGAAGTTCAGCGAAGTTTATAACGCATACAGGGATCAGCGGGAATCTTTTATTTGGTTTGTCCGTAACTGCTGGGAAGATGAATGGTTTCAGGAAACCGGCATAAGCACAGAGAAATATCTCATTGCCATGATTCATCTTCTCGACCTCACTGCGAGAGATATTGATAACAAGCGGGATGTAAGCCTGAACAGGAAGCTTAACAAGCAGATTCAGAACTTCCTTATTAAAGATGAGCAAATTATTGAGTATATAAATCAGAGTGACGAAGAAGGTATCGGCAGAATTTATTCCCTTCTGGAAGATGTGAAGGATCTTGATCCTGCGGTGATGTCGAATATTCGGAAAACCATAGCAGCCCGCTTCCCCAGCTTCGAATTTTTCGGTGAAACAGCAACGGTGGTTGAAACAGTTTCACGGAGCGGATTCTATGCAATGATGCGAAGCTTTGAGGAACGCCAGAAAGCCCTCAAGCAGCTACATGAGGTGGAAGTACCCAAAAACTCCAAGGAAATTGCTGCAGCCCGTGAATACGGCGACCTGAAAGAAAATGCAGAGTATAAGGCTGCAAAAGAGCGGCAGGATTACCTGAATACCACAGCCCGAAAATGGGAGGAGGAATTGCAGGCCGCGCAGGTTATCAAGCCTGAAGATGTAAAAGATGACCGAATCTCCTTCGGTACCACGGCTGTACTAAATAACCTGAATAGCGGTGAGGAAGAACGCTACACCATTATGGGTCCCTGGGAGTCCAACCCCGAGAAATCTGTACTCAGTCATCTCTCCCCCTTTGCAAGTCACCTTGTGAACAGGAAGGTTGGGGATGAAATTGAGTTCACCATCAATCAACGGGACTATAAATTCCAGGTAAAAAGCATTGAAAAGGTCGATTTTGCAAAAATGAATATTATTCCTATGAAGGTTTGACCCGAAAACAGTTGTCATCATTTCAGCTACAAACAAGGGGCTGTCTGAAATTCATATTTCAGACAGCCCCTTTTACATTTAAAGCGGGTGTTACATGAAAACGGGCCAATCCGCAACCCGAATATGTTTCAGTTCCATGCAATCCCTCCACAGGGCTTTCATTACAGACTTTCGGGATCAGGTGAATTTATTCCGTTTGGCATTGACTTTCCGCATTTGGGCTGAGAGGTCTTCTTTCCTCAGGCGGAGAGCATTGGGAGTAACCTCCAGCAGTTCATCATTGCCCAGATAGTTGAGACATTGCTCCAGAGTAAGGGGTACCACCGGAGTAAGAATTACATTATCATCCCGCCCGGATGCCCGCACATTGGTAAGTTTTTTTTCCTTCACCGGGTTAACGTCCAAATCCCCTTCACGGTTATGCTCACCGATAATCATTCCTTCGTACACCTTGGTTTTCGGCACGATAAAAAGTCTGCCCCTGGGTTCCAGATTGAACAGAGCATAGGGAACCGATTCACCCTGCCGGTCCGATACCAGACTGCCGGACTTTCCGGAGCGGATATCACCCCGATACTCCTCGTATCCCATAAAACTGGAGTTGAGAATTCCCGTGCCTTTGGTATCGGTGAGAAATTCATCCCGATACCCGATTAATGCCCGGCTGGGAGCGGAAAATTCCAGGCGGACTCTCCCGCTGCCGTGGTTGGACATGGTGATCATTCTGCATTTCCTGCTGGAAAGTTTTTCGGTGACGATACCCATGAACTCTTCCTGGCAATCTATAAATAGATGCTCAACCGGTTCAAGCTTTTTTCCATGCTCACTCGTTTTGTATATTACCTCAGGACGTCCCACACAAAATTCGTAGCCTTCTCTCCGCATAGTTTCGATCAGAATGGCAAGCTGAAACTCTCCCCTGCCCTTCACATTGAACCCGTCTTTATCGGGAATCCTTTCCACTTCAAGGGATACATTTTTCAGTGCTTCCCGTTCCAGACGTGCCCAGAGTTTGGTGGGCTGAACATGTTTTCCGTCCTGTCCCGCATACGGTCCGGTGTTCTTCATAAAGCGCATGGACACAGTAGGCTCGTCAACTTTAATCCGCGGCAATGCAATGGGATGATCCTTGGTGCAGACGGTGTCTCCGATGCGAACATCTTCGATCCCGGAAAGCACCACAATTTCTCCGGGTTCAGCGGTGTTCAGGTCGCCCAACCCGATTCCCTGATATACCTGTAGTTTACTCACCTTCAGAGGATTTGCTTTCCCGTCGATATCCAGGCAAACGAGGTTGTCGCCGGAGTGGAGAACACCATTGTGAATCTTTCCCACACACAAGCGTCCAAGATACTCATTGTAGGAAAGATCGCTCACCAGCATCTGTAGAGGTGCATCTTCTTGGTATTCATGTCCGGGAAAGGTCTTCACCAGTGAATCGAGTACAATCTCCAGACCCTTGTCCTGCGCATCAATGGAGGTTTTCGCGATACCGTCCCTTCCGACTGCGAAAAAGACCGGAAAATCGAGCTGGTCTTCATGGGCATCCAGGTCAATTAGGAGACTGTAGATTTCATCCAGCACTTCCAGGGGTCTGGCATCCTGGCGGTCTATTTTATTTATCACCGCGATAAGTGGCAGTCCCTGATCCAGAGCCTTTTTCAGCACGAATCTTGTCTGGGGGAGCGGACCCTCGGATGCATCAACCAAAAGAATGGCGCCGTTGACCATGCTCAATGCACGCTCCACTTCCCCGCCGAAATCGGCGTGGCCAGGGGTATCCAGGATGTTGATTTTTACATCTTTCCAGGCAATCGAGCAGTTTTTGGCGGAGATGGTAATCCCTCGCTCCCGCTCGAGATCCATGCTGTCCATGATACGCTCTTCCGTATGCTGATTTTCCCGGAAAAGCCCTGCGGTCTGAAATAATGCGTCCACGAGAGTTGTCTTGCCATGATCAACGTGGGCAATAATTGCCACGTTACGTATTTTATTATTTGTCATTCTGAAAACTTCCTTTGAGTCGTTTTTATCGTTTCTCCAGCGTGCTAAAAGCCCGATGTGGGCTCAGGCCGCTTATGTGATTTCAGTCATTGCAGATTCGCTTTCGATTGCAGTGTTTTCTGCCGCGTAGTTTTCTGTTGCTTTACTACCACTTGTTCTGTTTATAATCGCTCAAGGGCGTTCCTTGCATTCGCCCTGAGCGCAGGGTGTGCCTCTTCGTCCCGGGAGAGCTGTTCAAGATACGATTTCTGTGAGGCGATTTGATTGCGTCCGATACCCCGGATTCCGTAGATTTGGATAATATAATTCTCATGACCGATCATTCTTTCATAGAGGGATGTTGCGGCATCCAGCTTGTGAAGACTCAGCTCTTTGCAGATTGTATCTAACAGCCGGTTGTTTTCATCTTCCCAGGTTTCGGCCATCACCCGTTCAATACTCTCCTTGCTCCCGGGGAAGTCATTTCGGATTAGCAGTACGGCCGCACTCTGTCTGAATTGATCACCCAATTCCTCATCCTCCAAAGCTTCTCTGAGATACTGGCGAGATTTCCGGCTTTCAATTGAGGAGAGGCTACGAAACGCCTGGTGCTTAATATTTGTTTCCGGGTCATTCTGTGTCATATAGCGAAGAGGTGCAAAGGCTTCATTAAACGGGTTCTCTTCAATACCCCGCAATGCAGCCATTCGTATCCGCCAAAATGAATCCCGCAAAGCTTCCAGATAGAGTCCTTCTACATCTTTCGGATCGAAGGAGGCCAGGGCAGAAACTGCGGCTGTACGTATAAGGGTATCTGAAGAGGAAAATGCATTGCTAATTACATTCAAGGCCCGGGAGTCGGCATATTGCCCGGCGGCATTGATAGCTGCAATTCTCAACGTTTTTTCAATACTCTCATCTGCAGCCAGGTCGAAAATAAGGTCACGGCTTCCAGGATGCTGAATTCTTCCCAGGGCCCGGAGTATTGCCTCCCGGACCGGTATTTCAAGATCCGGATCCCCGTAGTATTCCGCAAGAAAGTCCGCCGCTTTTTGATATTCTGTCTCCGCCGTATACTGAATAGCAGCAAGCTGAATTTCATATCCTTCTTCCATGATGATTTCTGATGTGAGTTCCCACAAATCTTTATCCATAGGATGTTCCCGAGCTTTTAAATGATTAAAAAGCCGGATAGTAAAATCCCTGGGAATATCCTGATAAAACATCAGTTCATCCAGAACTGCAGATACGGCATCGTCCCGTTCAAGGGCTTCGAAATAATCCAGGGCCTTCACTCTCAGAGACTGTCGGGAACTGGATACCAGTGTAAGCACAGCGTCTGCCAGACGTGCATCCTCCAACTCAATCATCTCTTCAATGGTGGATACTACGGAGCTGTCAATTCCATAGAGAATGGTCTCTTCCCATTTTTCATAGAGGCTTTGCTGAACCTCTTCCCCGTTTTCGCCTTCTGTTTCTCCGGATGAATCCTGGGCCATTGCTGACAATCCACTCATCAGCCAGAAGGAAATAAGCAGCACAATGCCAATGGACAGGGATGTGAAATGGTTTTGGGGTATGATGAATTGGTTTGGGTTTTGTATATTCATAATTTTATGGTCGGTATCAACCCGCTTTCCTCTTAATTACTAAATATACCGCATCGAGATGCAGAAGTACAAACATCCCGAAAATCGAGAGGATCGCGGGTAGACTGATGAGAAGGAATATTCCCAGATTCACGAAGTTTGAACCGCTTATCCAGTAATCTCCGGCAAGATATTTTCCTCCCGCAATAATTAAAACGGCGGGTATGAGGGAGATGAGGATTTTTGCCAGGTCACGGATAATGGGCTTGAACGAAATGTCCGGGAATCTATGCCGGCTTTTCATTAACAACCAGCTTGAAGCAATGATATAGCTGATACTGTTCGCCAAGGCCAGCCCCCGGACCCGCAGGAAGGTTTCCTTCAGCCAGAGGGAGAGGAGAATATCTAAAACGGTGATGATTAATGCATTGTATACCGGTACCCTGATATCCCCATCCGAGTAACATAATCGCTGGAGGAAAGTATTCAACCCCACAAAAAGCAAACCTGGGGAATACCAGAACAGGACCTGGGCCGCCAGTCTGGTGTTTTCCACGGTAAACGCTCCCCGTTGCAGAGCCGCGGAGATTAATTCATTGCCTAACATCATCAGTCCCAGCGAACTGGGGATTAAAAATGTCATGAGACCTGCAATTCCAAATTCCACTGTCCGGGAGGTTTCGATACGATCACCCGCGGCGATCTGTTTGCTCAGTCTGGGAAATAAGACCGTGATGATGGATGCTGAAAATATCCCGAAGGGCAGCTGCCAAAAAACTATGGCATAGGACATTGCCGATCCGCTGCCGGTTTCCATTTCACTGGCAAAGCGTGCGGCGATTTGCTGGTTGATGGCGAATACCCCGCTGGTGGCGAGTACCGGCCCCCAGTTTTTCAGTATCTGCCGGAATTGTGGATTGTTAAAGGAAAAATTAAACCCGAAGCTGTATCCCTGATGAAAAAATTCAGGCAGCTGCACAAGTACCTGGGCAATACCACCGGCAATAACCCCCACCGCCATTGCAAAAATTCCCAGGCTTCTATGAAACAGCAGTAAGCTGCTTATTACGGCTATGCTGAACAATAGCGGCGTCAATGCGGGAATCACGAAGCGCTCGTTTGAGTTCAGTGTTCCCATAATAACTGCGGAAAAGCTGATAAAAAGAATATAGTGAATAACGTATCGGAACAGTTCTGCCGCCAGGCGATGCTTCTCAGGATCGGAAAAGTTCAACAGAATGGATACAAAAAATGAAGGAAAAATGGCTGCCAGAACCAGAAACGGCAGGAGAACCAGCAGCTGGAAAGCAAGCAGGTTTTTCACAATGGTTCGGGACTGTTTCTTGCTGGGATCTTCCACCAGATTTCGACTGAGTACCGGGATAAATGCCGTCGAAAGTGCTCCCTCCGCCAAAAGTTTTCTAAGATTATTGGGAATATTAAAAACCAGGTTAAGGATATCCGCCTGCCCGCTGGCCCCGAAAAGGGCGGAAATAATTCCTATGCGGACGAATCCCAGAAGGCGGGATGCCAGGGTGGAGACCATTACGATTCCCGTTGAACGGGCGGAGGATTTGAGACTTTTCACCGGGGAGTTCAATCCGGTATCCCCATGGAGTAAAGATCCAGGAAGCTCCGTTTAAATTCCAGAAAGCGGTTCTCCCGGATCGCCTGTCTGGAATCTTCCACCAGCTTTTTTAAAAACCACAAATTATGGAGCGATGCAAGCATGGGGCCCAGCATTTCTCCTGCCTTGAACAAGTGGCGGAGGTAACTTCTGCTGTATTTAGCGGTTGGGCTATGTTCGCTTACCGGTCGAGTATCGTATTCATAACGCTGGTTCTTTAAAACCAGTCTTCCGTGGTCGGTAAATAGTGTGCCGTTTCGGGCAACTCTGGTGGGAAATACACAATCGAACATATCGATGCCCTGTTCTATTGCCTCGAGAATATACTCCGGCGTACCTACGCCCATGAGGTATTTAGGTTTGCTTCCCGGAAGCAGCGGTGCAGTATATGCCAGATAGTGCTGGAACTGATCAAAGGGCTCGCCAACCGATAAACCGCCAATGGCATAGCCGGGAAGATCCAGGGCGGCCAATTCCTCTGCACTGCGTGCACGCAGGTCTTCGTAGAAATTTCCCTGCACGATACCGAAGAGCTTACCCTGGTAGCTTTCGCCAGTGGTTTCCCAGCTGTTTTTTGCCCGAAGAGCCCAGCTGGTGGTAATCTCCAGGGCTTCCCGGGCGGATTTATGGGAAATCCCCGGTTCGGTACAGACATCCAGAACCATCTGAATATCAGAGTTCAGTATTTCCTGGATTCCTACAACCTTCTCCGGGGTAAGAAAATGCTTTGAACCGTCAATATGGGATCGGAAATGGACACCTTCAGGCGTGACTTTTCTGAATGGTGCAAGGGAGAACACCTGGTAACCACCGCTGTCGGTGAGAATATTGCCCTGCCAGTTGTTAAATCTGTGAAGTCCGCCGAACTGTTTGATCACATCCATTCCCGGCCGCAGGTACAAATGATACGTATTTCCCAGTATCAGCTGAACTCCCATGGTTTGGAGATCTTCAAGGCGCACGGCTTTCACACTGGCGTTGGTACCCACGGGCATGAATACCGGAGTATCCACGTTTCCGTGGGGTAAGTGGATCTCTCCGGTCCTTGCTTCGCAGTGTTGGTCCTTATGTAATTTCCGGTATATCAACTGTGCAACCTCTTGTTAGATATAATCAGGTTTTTGCCCTGCTGAGAATATACACAGCAGCCAATCCGGTGATGAGAGTACCAGCCCATGCGCCGGAGACACTGCCGATCAGACCGATACTGGCAAAAAGCCCCGAAAGCATTTGGATGGAGTAATATACAATAGATAAGCCCAGGGAAACAAGGAGGCTCATAGCCAGGATATTCTTTTTATAGCTGCCACCGATTGCTGCGGATAAAAGGGTAACTATCAGCGGGGTGAACGCAAAGGAAAATCGTTCATGATACCGAGTAAGATCCTTACGGTAGGGAAACCCGCTTTCTTTGAGATATGTAATGTAGTCTCTCGCCTCCGACAGGCGCATGGCATCTATATCCCCGAACTGATTAGTAAAATTATCCGGTTCAAGATCCAGATCCGGATTCGAAAACCGCAGTTGCTCAAGTATTTCAAAGCCTTGATCCTCTTCTTTTCTGCGAAGAATAGTAGCCCTGTGAAACATCCATTGATCTTCCTGCCACAGCGCCCATTCTGCACGGATTTGCATATCGATCAGCATATCCTGGTTTCTGCGGACAACGGTTACATTATCAAGACGCCGTTTTTCGTGATCATAAAATCCTGCCCGATAGATAACATCCCCGCCCCGGGTCTGTATGGTGATGTTTGCCTGATTCAAATTCTGAGGACGGTTTCGCAGCAAACGTGTACTAAGTTCCTCTTTTTCCCGGAGCATGGGTATGGCGAAGCGATCCTGGAAAGCAAAAAGCCCGACACTGATTATTGCAGAAATACATATCAATGGAATAATAAACCGCTTCAGACTAATTCCGCTGGCGAACACCGCAATTAGCTCGTTGTTGGCATAGAGCGTTCCCATGGAATAGGAGACAGAGAACAAAAGTGCTATGGGTGTGGAAAACACAATGCATGTGGGCAGGTAATACCATTGAACCAGAAGAATCTGGAAGAACGGAACTTCACGCTCAATATATCTGACAATATTCACAAAAAGATCGGAGGCGTTTATCAGTATGGTGAAAAAGGCCAGAGCTCCAAGAAAAACAGGAATAAAATTTCGCAGGAGCAGGCGTGTAAGTACTTTCAAAACTATCTCCTTAAGTATCCATACAGGAAAGCCGAGCCCGCCGCCAGCATGAGAATATTTGGACTGAATGTAATCAGTCCGGGGGGAATTGATGTTAATCTGAGCCCAAGGGCTTCTATGGCCACGAGCATTCCCCAATATGCCGATGCCAGGATGAGACCAAGAATTATACCCAGCGTTCGCCCATGCTTAAGAGACATGAGACCCAGGGGAAACCCAATAAAGATGAACGTAAGACTTGCAAGGGGAATGGAAAATTTCTTCCAGAATTCTATTCGGTAAAGTCTCAGGGTTCGGTCAAACATGTGCGTATCAGGATCATTGCTCAGACGGTCATAAGCCCTCTGAAACTTGATCTTCAGTTGAGGATCTCTGGTTTCTGCAATTGAAAAAGCGGTGGCGCTGAAATTTCTGAAACGTTCATGATATTCCAATCGCTCATCCTGTTTCCTCAGTTCAAACTGCTCCTGTCGTTGCTGGACCAGAGAATATACATCCCGGGCACTCATTTCTCTCACGCTGGGATTATTAATATTGAATACGATATTTTCCAGTAAGATATTGTAATCCATATTGTCAGCCCTGCTTTCATGGATGCGGCGTTCCGAACTGGATATTATCTCCACATCACGAAGATTCAGAGTGATGATACCCCGACCGGTATCGTTTTGAATGAGGGAGGCTCTCGATGCACTGATGGTCCGCTCCGAACCGTCTTCCGCACGGTCTATAATAATGATTCCCTGGATTACATCATCAATTACATCTCCGGTAACAATTGTTGCATTCTCGTAATTTCTAATGGCATAAGGCTCGATTATCAGTCTGCTGTTTGAATACAGCAATTCCTGATACAACTGGCTATAGCGCATCGTTCCCAAAGGCAGGAAATAGTCATTGGTAATAAAAGAAAGTCCGCTGAGCAACAGTGCGGAGAGGAGAATGGGATATAACAGGTTGGTAAAACTGATTCCGCTTGCACGGGCGGCCTGGATCTCTCTTCCTTCACTCAACTTACCCACTGCAAGGATAATTCCGATAAAAGAAGCGTAGGGTACCGAAAGGGCGATAATCGCCGGCATTGCATACAGGATCAAGCGAAGGGTATCGATAACCGAGACCTGCTCGGCCAGCCGGTCCCGGGCTATTACAAGGATCTGGTTTACGAAAAAGATGGCCAGAAAAAACAGGAAGGCAACGAGAAATGAGAAAAGATATTCACGGGTTACATAACGCTGAAGAGTCCCGGGCAGCCGAAGCCGTTCTTCACCGGGGAAGAACCAATTATTCACCGGTACTCCCGAAACCGCCCTCCTGACGTTCCGTCAAATTTAAGTCCCGTACATGATCCACCAAAAGAAAATCCGCCTGAACCACAGGAGCGAACACCATTTGGGCAATCCGCTCACCGGGATTTATACGAATTTCTTCCGCTGATAGATTAATACAGATTACCTTGATTTCACCCCGGTAGTCAGCATCCACAGTTCCCGGTGTATTGGGCAGAGACAAACCTTTCCGGTATGCCATGCCCGAACGGGGCCGGATCTGTGCCTCGAAACCTTCAGGAATTTCAATACGGAGTCCCGTAGGTATAAGTGCTCGTTCCAGGGGCTGCAAAGACAGATGGGTACTGATGTTTGCCGATAAATCACAGCCCGATGCCCCTCTGCTGGCATATGCGGGCATGATTCCCGATTCACTGTAGATTCGCACCTTGAAGCGGGGGTGATCTGTATTTAAATCCATATTCTCCTGGCTCCCGGAAATCAAAATTCCCATAAAAAAACGGGCCCGAGAGCCCGCTTAATGCCTTTCTCTCTTCATACCGGGCCCTATACAGGACCATATACAGGGAGAGAAGGAATGTTTTAGTGGCGTCGGCGGTCCCCGCCACGACTATGACCTCTGTCGCCTCCCCGGTCTCCGCTTCTTGGGGGCCGACCGTGAGAGCCGCCTCGATCACCTCTGGGCTGAATATCTTCATCAACCAGAGTTGTCAGATTGACCCGGCCCATTTTATCAATTTCGATGATCTTAACAGGAACTTCCTGGTTCAATTCAAGAACGTCTTCAACAGAATTGATCCGCTCTTTGGACATTTTGGAAATATGGCAAAGTCCTTCTTTTCCGGGCAGGAATTCGATGAATGCACCGAAGTCCACGATTCTGCGAACAACTCCGGGGTACACTTTGCCAACCTCAGGTTCTTCCAGAAGTGAAAGAAAGCTGTCTTTGGCATCCCGTGCATTCTTGGCGTCCCGGGAATAGATGGTTACCGAACCGTCGTTTTCTATATTAGTTTCAACGCTGAATTTCTCGTTCACCCCTTTGATCACTTTTCCACCGGGACCAATGAGAGTACCGATGCTTTCGGGATCTACGGTGAAGCTGATAATTCTGGGTGCATATTCGCTGAGCTCGCTTTCCGGCTCGGCAATCAGAGAGTTCATGATGCCCAGAATATGCATTCTTCCTTCTTTTGCCTGCGACAGAGCGGTCTTCATGATGTCCGGGCTCACATTGGATACTTTTATATCCATCTGGAAAGCAGTAATACCGTTTTCCGTACCCGCAACCTTGAAATCCATGTCACCCAAATGATCTTCTTCGCCCAAAATATCGCTGAGAATCACAGAATCGTTGCCTTCCTGAACCATGCCCATTGCGATACCCGCAACAGGTTTGGATACCGGAACACCGGCATTCAGAAGTGAAAGACTTCCACCGCACACCGTCGCCATGGATGATGAGCCGTTGGATTCAAGGACCTCGGAAACCACACGGATGGTATAGGGGAAATCACCCTTGGTCGGTAAGACAGATGCAAGAGCTCTGTGCGCCAGGTGTCCGTGTCCGATTTCCCGGCGCCCTGTTCCCAGACGGCCGGTCTCGCCCACGCTGTATGGAGGGAAATTGTAGTGAAGCATAAATGCTTGCCTTTTATCTCCGTCGATATCATCCATGATTTGTTCATCCCTGGCTGTTCCGAGGGTGGTAATGGCAAGGGCCTGGGTTTCTCCACGGGTAAAGAGGGCTGAACCATGCACCCTGGGAAGAACATCTTTTTCCACGGTGATGGGACGGATATCTGTGGGTGAACGACCGTCAACCCTGAGTTTGTTTTCTATAATGGACTTGCGGAGAATTTCCTGCTCGATATCTTCAAATACCGCCTTGAATTTTTTCTGATCTTCATCGGCAATTTGGTCTGCGTATTCTTCCTTAAACTGTTCAACCACCTGGCGGATAGCCGCGTAGCGCTCGAACTTACCTTTCACGAAGCAGGCTTTTTCAAGAAGAGGATATGCTTTTTTGTGGATTTCATCCTTAAAAGGAAAGCTGTCATCAACTTCCACCAGAGGGAGTTTTTCTTTTCCAGCAAGCTTTCGCAGCTCAAGCTGAGCATTACAAAGATCGGTGATCACAGGACGGGCCTTTTCGATGGCTTCGATCATCTGTTCTTCGCTTACTTCCTTGGCACCGCCTTCAACCATCGTAATGCCTTCAAGGGTTCCGGCAACAATGATATCCAACAGGCTGCGCTCAACCTGCTCAAAGCTGGGGTTTACCACATATTCATCATCGACATAGCTTACTCTGACAGCACCAACAGGTCCGTCAAAGGGAATATCGGAAACCATTACCGCTGCAGAAGCTGCCACCATTCCGATCACGTCGGGGGGATTTACCATATCGGTTGAAATTGTTGTGGGTACCAACTGAATTTCCCGCTTGAAGGATTTGCTGAAGAGGGGACGCATGGGCCGGTCTATGAGTCGGGAAACAAGGATTTCCTTATCTTTCGGGCGTCCTTCCCGTTTTAGAAAACCGCCGGGAATTTTTCCCGCTGCGTAATACTTTTCGTTGTAATCCACACTCAGGGGAACGTAGTCTAGATCCTCTACGGGTTTGGAACCGCAACAAACTGTGGCAAGGACGGCAGAACCGCCGAAGGTTGCAAATATGGCGCCGTTTGCCTGTTTGGCCATGCGGCCGGTTTCGAGGACAAGTTCCTCTGCGCCAATTTTTAGTGTTACACGATGCATTATTTCTCCTAATCGCCTACCATTATAGCACAAAACCGGGAAACTGCGCCCCGGAAGGGGACGAACTTCCCGGTTTTGTCAGGGCGAATCAGCTATTTACGCAGATTCAGTTCGCTGAGAAGCGTTCGGTAACCTTCGAGATCCTTGCCTTTTAAGTATCTCAGCAGGCGACGACGCTGGCCGACCAACTTAAGAAGACCCCGTCTCGAGGAATGATCCTTCTTATGGTTCTTCAGATGCTCGGTTAGCTCAGTGATTCTCTCGGTGAGAAGGGCAATCTGCACTTCGGTTTTTCCGGTATTCGTTTCGCTACCGCCGAACTTGTCCACAACTGTCTGTATCTGTTCTTTTGTAAGAGACATTAAATGATACTCCTTGATAATCTTACTCGTACTTGATTGTATATCATCCTCATGATGGTGGCGAAAGACAGTATGTCCCAGTCATGAAGACTAAATCACGAAGAATGACAGCACATTATTATCTTGATGAACGGGACTCATGTCAAGGGTCACCCGTTTAGCATGAGCCCCGGGTTATGAGATCTTGTGAAACACTCCTCGATACCTAAGCCGGTTTTCCGGCTGAATTAATTCCGGGGCTTGAAACAGCGCAGCAAGCTCATCTTGTTCATCAACCGCCGCATATATCTGGTCGGGAAGTGAATTACCGATTTTCTGAATCATGGGTTTTCCAAGATCCTGATAGAACACATCTTTCCCCTGCCGCATTCGTTGAGCAAGCTCTGTGTCCACAGAAAAAAGCTGAAATCCGGGGATTCGGCGGATGAGGGCGCTCCCGCAAATCATATGGCCGATAATCCAGTCCGGATCTTTTTCACGAATCTCATCCAGACTCAAAGCATCTTCCAGCTTGAATGAACCTACCCTGCTTCGCAGAAGCCGGGTCACATATGCCCTGCTTTCAAGGGCCAGACCAATATCCCGGGCAAAACTCCGGATATAGGTGCCTTTTGAACAGTGGATATCAAATTCTCCATAAGGAGGATCCCATGTTGTGCAGGTGAGTGAATGTATCCGGACGTTTCGGGATGGAATCTCAAAATCATCGCCCTTGAGACTCCGTTTATACGCACGCTGACCGTCAACATGCACCGCGGAATACTTGGGCGGAACCTGCTGAATATCTCCCCGAAAGCGTTGGAGAATATCATCCAGGCGGGATCCGTCAGGAAGGGGGGCGTTGGCCGTGACCTCTCCCTCCGGGTCCAGAGTGGATGTTTCCTTTCCAAACTCCAGTCTGGCATGGTAGTGTTTATCCATGTTGCTCAAATATTGCACAAAGCGGGTTCCCTGTCCGGCGAATACCAGCATTAACCCGGTGGCAAATTTATCCAAGGTGCCCGCATGACCCACCTTTTTAATGCCCAATGCTTTTTTTAGAGGTGAAAGTAGTTGAAAACTGGTAATTCCCGGCGGTTTATTGATCAGAATCAGTCCCGGGGGAATCTTTCTCTCCGGGTTCTTCCTGCTGGACATTCAGTTCCTTTAATTTCTGGGTAACTTCAAAACCTTTGGATATACCGTCATCTCGGACAAATGTGAGCTTCGGTGTGTTTCGGGTGTGCATCCGCTTGCCCAAGTGTCGTTGAATAAAGCCGGCTGCAGAGTTCAAACCCTCCACAGCCTCATTGATATCCCGGTCGTTCAGATAGGCACTGATATGAATTCGGGCATAGGCAAGATCCCGGGATACCTCCACAGCGCTGATGCTGAGCATGGTATTCACCCGGTGATCCTTTACGTCCCCTTTCATAATCAGTTCACTGACAATTTGTGTGACCTGATGCTCTACCTTTTGCAAGCGAAAATTGCCCATATATTTCGGTTTATTCCTTATCCCCGTTTTCAGAGGATGCCTTTTTTTCCTTGGCCTGTTCTTTTTCCAGTTCTACAAGGGTTTTGCCCAATTTTCGAGCGATCTCTTTAACCTGGAAGACTTCAATAATATCTCCCACTTTAACATCGTTATGATTTTCGAGACCTACACCACATTCATAACCCTGGGCGACTTCTTTTGCATCGTCCTTAAAGCGCTTGAGTGAACTGAGCTTCCCGCTGAAGATTTCAACGCCTTCACGATACAGACGTGCAATGCTGTTTCTGCGCACCAGACCATTTGTAACGTATGAACCTGCAATGACACCCACCTTGGGGACCTTGAAGGTATCCCGAACTTCAATGGTACCGATATGCTCTTCTTTCAGTTCTGGTTGGAGCATTCCTTCCATTGCAGAGCGAATATCTTCAACCACATCATAAATGATGCTGTATTTACGGATCTCTACCTTTTCCTGATCAGCCAGAATCTGAGCTCTTGATGTGGGGCGCACATGGAAACCTACAATGATGGCATTTGATGCAGCCGCAAGGTTAATATCGCTATCGTTTATGGCGCCTGCTCCGGCATGAATTACTGAAAGCCGTATTTCAGGAGTTGAGAGCTTCTCAAGAGCTCCCTGTATTGCTTCAACGGACCCCTGTACATCACCTTTGATAATGATCTTGAGATCCTGAATGGAACCCTGCTGAATGCTGTCGTACAGGTTATCCAGGGTGATCTTTTTCACGTTTTTGGCAGCTTCCATTTTCTTGAGTTCCTGCCGTTTATCACCAACCTGACGGGCCTGACGCTCTGTAGCTGTCATCTGGAACGGATCCCCGGCGTCGGGAATACCGGAAAGACCGATGATCTCTACCGGCATAGATGGTCCTGCTTCCTCCACCTGCTGCCCGCGGTCATTGAACATGGCCCTGATACGTCCGGGATACACACCGGCAACGAAGTTATCGCCAACCTTCATGCTTCCCCGTTCGATTAGAACGGTGGCGACAGTTCCCCGCCCCTGGTCAATTTTGGATTCAATAATCTTACCTTCCGCACGGGTGCTGTGGTTGGACTTCAGCTCCAGCACCTCTGATTGCAGAAGTACACCTTCAAGAAGTTCATTGATCCCTTCCCGCTTCAGAGCGGAGATTTCATGAAACATGGTATCGCCGCCCCAGTCTTCAGCTAAAAGCTTGTAGTCGGCAAGCTGTTGCTTCACACGATCTATATTGGCTTCCGGAAGATCAACCTTGTTAACGGCAACCACAATGGGAACTTTTGCATCCTGGGCATGCCGAATAGCTTCAACGGTCTGAGGCATGACGCCGTCATTTGCAGCAACCACAAGAATAACGATATCGGTTACCTGTGCTCCCCGGGCACGCATGAGCGTAAAGGCTTCATGTCCGGGAGTGTCCAGGAAGGTGATCTTACCGCCCTTGGTTTCCACCTGATATGCACCTATGTGCTGGGTTATCCCCCCTGATTCATCGGCAACCACATCTGTAAAGCGAATGGCATCCAGAAGTTTCGTTTTACCATGGTCTACATGACCCATAACGGTGACGATGGGAGGTCTGTCCCGCAGTTCAGCGTCTTTATCGTCCTCTGTTTCGATAATTGTTTCATCGTACAGAGACACAATATTGACTTCACAACTGTATTCCGCAGCCAGAATGGTGGCCGTTTCCGCATCTATCTGCTGGTTGATGGTTACCATCATGCCCATACCCATCAGCTTACCGATAAGATCGCTGGCTTTCAGATTCATTTTTCTAGCCAGTTCACTCACGGTAATAACTTCCATAATATCTATGGACTTGGGTACCGGATTGGTTTTCTGCACCGGTTTCTTCCGGTTGAAATGAATTTCTTTTTCTTTGTGCTTCTCTTTCCGCTTATAATTATCGTTTTTTTTGGATTTAAAGAACTTTTTGCTGCTCTGCTTTTGCTCTCCGTTGGGAGGCATGGGTGCAGGAGGTGCACCAGGGCCTCGAAAACCCCCGCCTGTGCCTCCTGGTTTCTTATTGAACCTGCCTGGACCGCCCCGGTTGTCGCCTCTGGGCGGTGCACCGCCTCTATTGGGACCTCTACCCCCGTCCCGGTTCTGTGGTCTTCCAGGTCCGCCGGTTGCACCAGGTGTGCTGCTGCTTTTATTACTCCGGAAGGAACGGTGAGGTTTATCTCCCTTTCCGCGGTTCTTGTCTCTCGGGCCTACGTACTTACCACCAACAATTCCCTGCTTGGTCGCGGTATTCTTGGAGTCGTCGGCATCTGCCGCCTTCGGTTTTTTAGATACGGTACCTGCAGACCGGGGCGTCTTTGAGTCGGGTTTTTTCCCTGGGCTTTTATCCCCGGCAGATTTTGGAGCATCAGGTCTTTTGCCTTCGCCGGCCGTTTTTTTAGCACTTTCTTTTTCCGCGGAAGGCTCTGCGCTTTCTTTCTGGACTTTGCTGCGTTTTTCTTCCCCGTTCTCTTTGCCTTCCTTGGCGCCGGAGGACTCAGTCTTACTGGATTTACGCTTTACAACCACTTTCCTTTTCGGCTTCTTATTCTCCGAAGCCGATTTTTCAGCGGATTTTTGCGCAGAAGTTTCCTTTCGGTGTTTTATGAGTTCTGCTTTTGGTTTTTGTTCTTGTTCTTGGTCCTGAGCCATATCTATCCTTTCTGCCCCTCGTTCTACTCATCTTCTTCTTCGATGATCTCAACGGTGTCCATGATTATATTCTGAATTGTGAGAACATCGTCTTCATTCAGCCCGGGTATTTCTGCTATTTCGTCGTCTTCCATATTCAGCAAATCCACAATTTCCACAATACCCTTGGCTTTCAATGTCTCCACTATATGCCCCGGTATACCCGGCAGCTCTGAGATCAGGTTGATCTCCTCTTCTTCATAATCATCTTCATCATCGTTTTGTTCTTCCTCTTTATCATCAGCCTCATAGTATTGTTCTTTTGATTCCTCATCAAGGGGTTCAGACTCATCCTGCCCGTCCTCGTCTGATTCTTCCTCGATGATTTCAAGATTCTCGCGGATGATCTGCTGAAGAAGCTCAACATCATCTTCAGTAAGGCCATCGAGCTGAGTCATTTCGTCGGCTTCAAGATTTACCAGGTCTTCGATGTACTCAATATTATCCCGGTTCAAAATTGCTACCAGGCGGTCGCTGATATCGGGCAATTCTGCAATCCGGGTAATCTCCACATCGTCGCTGAACAGATCGTTGATTGCCTGTTTACTTGCAATGGTAATGTCCATCTCTTCGAACTGGGCCTCGGTTTTTACGTCGATATTCCAGTCTACCAGACGGTTTGCCAGGCGGACGTTCAGCCCCTGCTTACCTATTGCAAGACTCAACTGATCTTCATCCACAATGGCAAGGGCGTGTTTCTTAGCCTCATCCAGTATCAGCACCTGTTTCACATTCGCCGGGCTGAGGGCATTTTTGATGAGATCCCGGGGATCGGTTTCGAATTTTAGAATATCGATTTTCTCACCTTCAAGCTCACGGACAACTGCCTGAATCCGCACTCCTTTGAGCCCCACACAGGCACCCACAGGATCCACGTCCTGACGGTTTGAATACACGGCAATTTTGGTTCGGTAACCGGGCTCCCGAACAATCTTAAAAATCTCGACTGTTTTATCGTAAATCTCAGGAACTTCAAGTTCAAAAATTTTCCGAACGAATTCCGAATGTGTCCGGGTAAGAATGATCTGCAGACCGGAGGCTGTTTTATTCACCTCGTAGATCATGGCTTTAATACGGTCATTGGGCCGGTACGCTTCCCGGGGGCTTTGATACCGTCGGGGCAGCAGACCTTCGGTTTTTCCCAGATCAACGAAGATGGTACCGTTACGTTCCCTCTGATAATATCCGATAATCATTTCCCCTTCTTTTCCTTTAAATTCGGAATAGAGGGTGTCTTTCTGGATTTCTCTGAGAGTCTGACGTGCTTTCTGTTTAGCGCTCTGTACCGCCACCCTGTCAAACTCTTTAGGGTCGATTTCTATGAGAAGTTCATCGCCCACCTCGGCTTCGGTATTGAGCTTTTTTGCTTCATCAAGTTCAATTTCGTTCACCGGATTATAGACATCTTCCACAATTTCTTTCTGGGCATAGATGGCTACTTCGCCGTTTTCTTCATCAAATTTAACCACCGCGTTTTCGGTGGTTCCGTAGGTTTTCTTATAGGCGGCGAGGAGAAATTCCTCAATGGTTCGTACAACAAGATCTTCTGAGATCCCCTTTTCACTTACCAATGCCCGTATTGCATCTGCAAGACCTGAAGCCATCTTATTTGACCTCCTGAAAAACTAATTGTGCTTTCACAATTTCGTTGGTATTAATTTTTTTTGTTTCTTTGATTGATTCCGATTTACCGGAAGATGTTTTTCTGCTTTTGTTTTGGCTGCCGGCTTTCCCCTCGGGGGTCAGCATCACTTCCCCTTCAGCCGTCCGGGAAATAACTCCCCGAAACCACTGATCTCCCACCAGAACCTTTACCGCTTTTCCGGCAAAAAGCTCAAACTCGAGAAGACTTGAAAACTTCCGCTCAAGACCCGGGGAGCTGACTTCCAGTGCGATATCCCGGTTATCCAAAAGGATTTCCAGTCGGGGAAGAATGGTTCTGCTGATTTCTTCGCATTCACGGGTTCCAATGCCGTTCTCCGAAAATGCAATAATATTCACATGGACCCGCCCTTGTATATTGGCACTGTTGGCCTCGATGAGTGTGTATCCTAGGCCGCGAATTACCGGCTCGAGTTGGTCATAGAGTGCTCCGGGTTTTTCCTGCATTACGTACGATCTCCTGATAATAATCGGCGGTTAATCTTCGGTTTAACATTTACTTGATAGTTCATTAGGTCTGCCCTGCCAGGGGGCGGACATCAGCACAATAAAAAAAGAGCCGGAAGGCCGACTCTTTCAAGCTGGTGAAACTCGAATGTGTGAAATAAATATACCACATTGGAATTTTGCTGTCAATTCACCTGCAATACAATTCCCAACGTCCGGTTTAATCGCTTGCAAGGGCCAAGGCCGTGATATGCTGAAAACCTGCTTCATAGAGAAGTTGTCTGCTTCGGATCAGGGTGGCCCCCGTGGTGACTACGTCGTCCAGCAGTACTACATGAGTAGTTCCACATCCGATTTTACCCATTTCACGGCTGATCCTCTTCGTGTTGAGCTGAAAAGAGATGTTCACGTTTACCAACCTTTCTTCCCGGCTCAATGATTTCTGTGCAGTTGAACATGTGCGGGTAAGCAGCTGCCGGTATTTCATCGAATACACGAAAGGTGAATCCAGCCATTTTAACAGATGATTGCAGATCCGCTGCATATGATCATAGCCCCGATACAAACGGCTTTTTCGTGACCCCGGAGGGTGGGTTAGAAGAACGGAAAGCTTCTGACTTCCTTGTTCTGTTCCCTGTGGTTCTATCGCTATCCGGTTTTCTATAAAAAGGTTTTCCATAAGATAACTAAGATGGGTAATGAACAGTCCGGCAATCGTTTTTGAAAGCCTTCTATCGTATCCTTTTTTATACCTAATGATAATTTCTGCCAGTGTCCCGCTGTAGACTCCGCACAGGAGTATTCCTGAATCCGGTCGAATAGAGTTAGACGAGCCCGGGGTGAGCATCTCCAGACGATTCACGCAACTTCGGCAGAGACCGGGAATTCCGCCTGGGCGTGTAGGTCCAATGCCGAGATCGCCGGAACAGAGTGCACAGCATTGACCGGGGAGTGAAGAAGGCGTATTCATATGTATACTACCGGAAAAAAATGCTTACTGCCTGAGTTATGAAGAGATTGCATATGGCGGAACAGGTAATATTTACTCTTTCAGATGCTTCTGCATACGATTGAGATGATTCAGTGCTTCAATGGGCGTACAGTTATTAAGGTCCAAATGCTTAATCTCCTGGAGCACCATTTCATCCTGTCCGAATAATCCACGCTGAAACCCTCCGGATGCAATTTTCCGGCTTCCCTTCCGGGTGCTGCCCTTGGATGAGATATTCAGTCCTGAGCTGCTCTGCTGAATTTCATCAAGAATCTCACTGGCTCTGAAAATCACTTCATCGGGTATACCTGCAATCCTGGCTACATGTATTCCGTAGGAATTATTCGAGGGACCCTGCTTCACCTTGTTCAGGAAGAGAATTTCGCCGTCCTCTTCGCTGACCTGAAGGGATAAGTTCACCATTCCCTTATGTTTCATGTCGGATAATTCATGAAAGTGGGTGGCAAAAAATGTTCTGCACTGAAGGTGGTCAAGAATGTAATCGCTTACCGCCCAGGCAATGGATAATCCGTCCTGGGTACTGGTCCCCCGACCCACTTCATCCATTATCACCAAACTTTGCATGCTGGCCTGGCGAAGAATATGAGCAGTTTCATTCATTTCAACAAGAAACGTGGATTCCCCCCGTGCAAGATTATCTGACGCACCAACCCGACAGAATATCCGGTCTGCAATACCAAGTTTTGCAGACTCTGCAGGCACGAAGCTGCCGATTTGCCCCAGTAAAAGGATCAGCGCATTCTGCCGCAGAAATGTGCTCTTCCCCGCCATATTTGGACCGGTAATAAGATGAAAATAATCGCTGCCGTTTCCGCTGATTCGGGTTTCGTTGGGTACAAACGATGAATTTTCCAGAAAGGCTTCCACCACAGGATGGCGGCCGCCATCAATTTCCATTAACTGTTGCTCAGTCATTTCCGGGCGGGTATACCCTCTGAGGGTGGCCTGATACGCGAAACTTTGGATACAATCCAGTTTGGCCAATATTTCTCCCGCCTCCTGGAGAATGGAAAGTTGCCCGGCAAGCTTGCTTCGGAGCTGAAGAAACAACTGTTGTTCACGCTCCATCCGCTGATCCCTTGATGTACTGATACGCTGTGCAAGATCCTGGAGTTCAGCCGTCGTATATCTGTCGGCGTTCACCAGATTCTGCCTGGGCTGGAAGTGTTCGGGAATATTTTTGCCCTGCGCTTTGCTTACTTCCAGGAAATATCCAACAACCTTGTTAAATTTGATCTTCAGATTACCTATTCCGCTGAGCTCTTTTTCCCTGGTTAAATATTCATCCAGTAATTGCTCGGCGTTGGATTCTGTGTTAACCAGTTCATCCACCGTTCCATCATATCCTGAACGGATAATGCCGCCATCGTGAATCTGGGTAGGAGGATCATCGAGAACCGCATCTTCAATCATGTCCGCAGCCCGCTTCAACAGGGGAATTGAATCTGGATTGAATAGATCAGACAGTCGGCTGTGATGAAGAAGCTCATACAAACTCAGTTGACTATGGATTGAGTTCCGAATGGCAACCAGATCCTTAGGATGAGCCTTCTCCATGGCCACCCGGGCGCAGAGTCTGGGAAGATCCAGGGCCTTACCGAGAATGTCCCGGCAACGGTTCAGAAGCAACTGGTCATGGTACAGAAGTTCTACATGCTCCTGTCTTCTCCGGATGTTAGATATATCCACAAGAGGCTCAAGAATCCATTGTTTCAGCAGTCGCCGTCCCATGGATGTACGGGTCTGATTGATAATAGCAAAGAGGCTCTGGTTTTCGCTTCCGTCGCCGGTGTTCCTGACCAGTTCCAGATTCTTTTGGGAATTATTGTCGATAAGCATATGATCGTCATCATGCACAACCTTAAGTGAGTTAATGTGTCGAATCCGCCTACCTGCATTTTCTTCCACGTACTGAAGAAGCGGTTTTACCGAGTCAAGCTCGGGACTGGATGGTTCAAGACCATAGGATTTCAAATTTTGGACTGACAGAATATCACAGAGAAGAGTGTAGCCGTTGGAACCGCTGTAATGCCAATCGGGGAAGCGATTGATTATTAAATTACTCCTGGCCAATTCGGCGTTCAACCATGGATAGGATTGGAAAAGAGTTTCCTGGATAAGGATTTCCCGGGGATTGTAACTGGACAATTCCCGAAGCAAACTGTTTTTCATTTGTGCTGATTCGAACGTGTTGAGTATCAGATTTCCGGTTGAGACATCAATGAATGAAAGGCTTAAGAGATTAGGTGCAGATTCGGAGGCGGAAAAACTGGCAATAAAGTTATGATCCCCGGTTTTCAGAAATTCTTCCTCAAACACTGTACCGGGTGTGAGAATTTCAACCACCTGACGTTCGGCTATGCCTTTTCCCCCATCGGGCATTTTGGTCTGTTCGCAAATGGCGACTTTTTTTCCAGCTTCGAGAAGCTTGGGAATGTACGAACCGGCGGCATGAAAGGGAATGCCGCACATGGGAATTGAGTTCCGGGCAGTCAGCGTAAGACCCAGAACCCTGCTGGCTTCCTTGGCATCTGTTTTAAACATTTCGTAGAAATCACCCAGACGAAAGAAAAGTATCTTGTCTCTGTGTCGTGATTTGATCCGTTCGTACTGCTGCATCATAGGGGTTGAATCTGACATAGTTTAGGGAGTATATTATAAAAGGAAAAGAAAAGAAATAAATATCAGAGAGAACTTGTTGAGCAAAATATGATATGTAGCATGACAATACATATTGAGGGTTAGTCCTTATGGAACACTTCTGCTTCAAACAGGAATCGGAAACCCTCTATCTGCGGGGAAGCGGCAGGCTTACATCGCAGAACAGTGAGGAATTTAAAAAAACGGTTTTCAATTTCCTGAATACACAGGCATTGCGGAAAGTACTTTTTGACCTTTCCCAATGCGATTATATGGATTCCACATTTCTGGGTGTCTTGGTGGGAATCTATAAAAAAATGAGGGGGCACGGCGATTTTTGTATTGTCAAACCCTCACATGAAGCCACCCAGCATCTACAAAGTATGGGGATGGACAAAATCATCACCATTCAGATGGAGATGACAGATTTTCCCCATGATATGGGCAGTTGCCCCAATATCCCTACCAAAGACGCAGAATCAATTCTACATGCTCATAAAAATCTTATGGAATTATCACAGACGAACGCCCAAAAATTCGCCCTTTTGGCTAGTGTTCTTGAACGCCAAGTTCAACACAGCGGAAGCAGTAAAAATCACCGCTGAACAGTAAGCTGCAGGGTCTGTGGAACCCGTCCTATTCCCCCCCCCGGCACGTTTCCTATACAACAGAAACATCCGAAAGGATATATACGGTGAGAAATGTCTCGGGAGCACCTTGCAAAATCACTGATTTTTGAAATTGCCTCATAAGGATATAAAAATAGCCGGAACGGCGGCGAATCCGTATCCGGCTCTAATCTCTCTGATAACAGGTTAACGGGCTGTGGATCTGAGCCTTTCAAGCACTAAATTGGTAATATCCACTTCCTGACTCCACCACAAGAGTTTATCATCATTTGAAGATACCACCACGGTAAATCCGTTAGCCTCGGCAACGAAGCTGATTGCACTCTGCAGCTCGCTGAGGAAGGTTTCCGAGTTCAGAAGCCGCTGCTGACGATCATAAAGCTGACGCTGCTTGATCCGCTGAAAATCCTGGATATACTGCTGCTTTTCGTATATTTCTTCATCCAGGCGCAACGCCTCATCTTGTTCACCTTCGGATTCAGCATCCAGCTTCTGCTCCTGAAGTCTTCGGAGAATGGCCACATGACCGTCCAGTTCCTGCTGGATTTCTTCTTTCAGGTTTTCCAATTCCCGTACAGCTGTGGAATCCGCAAAAAACGAATTGTACACCCTGGTAATATCCACAACTCCCACTGTTGTCAACTGCTCAGCCGCAGCACCTGTTGCGGAAAAAATTATCAGGACTGCTGCAATGATCAAATATCTTCTGCTGCTCTGCATTCTTTCTGTCTCCCTCCGGAGTTACACGTTTGGTTTACACCGCCGGGAGCGAATCCGCTCCCTGTGCGGTGTCGTATGATTTTACAGACTGATTGAGAAAATCAGGCTGAGGCCGCTTCCTTCTTTTTCAGGGTTGTTGAAGAGGTTTCCATCCTGCCAATTAACGGCGCCGTTTTCAATATTGAAAAGCTTACCCAGATATATCCGGAAGGGGAACTGGGGGATGCTGAAGCGCAGACCGGCTCCAAAGCCGAAGAGCCAGTCCTCTTCTCCCTTGCTGAAAATATCTCCCCGTTCCTGGGTAAGGCGCACCGCTTCGCCAAACATATCGAACCAGAGAATATCTTCTGATATGGGCATTCGAAGTTCCAGCCAGTTGTTCAACAGTGCTTGACCGTCACCTCTGGCGGGCCAACCGCGGCCTATGGTCATACTGTTGGTGGCAAGGAGTCTGCCCTCTGCCTCGAAACTTCCCGCTCCCGGATAAGTCCAGAACTGATTCAGCATAAGCGAGAGGCTGCTGTTTGCCGCAAGCACCATTTTCCAGCTCCAGGTATCGCTCACTTCCAGATCAAAGAGGGTTTTGTAGGCCTGAAGGGTGCTGTCAGTCCGGATATAGTTCTTGGATCCACCCAGCACTCCTCCTGTGTAGTTGAAACGTTGTTCTATAAGATACCCGTTTTGAGGGTTGAAATAGATATCCCGGTTGTCCAGCCCGATACTCATGGAAAAACGGTTTTCGAACTGGAACACCCCCAGATTTCCCCGGGTTTCATAGCTGTAAGGGCGGTATAAACTGTCATCATAACTTACATGATTTAGACTCGAAGAAATGGCCCCGTTAAGGTTAATCCAGCCAAGCTGTGTTCTTCGCCGGATGCCCGTGGAAAGGCTGCCCCCCACAGACCATTCAACATACTCCATCTTGTACTCATCGGGTACTGCGGCGGAATTTCCTCCGGCAAATTCGAAATCGGTTACCAGGTTGTATTCATCTATTTCAGTTGGAGTGGGGACCCCGGGGAAAGGCTCTCCGGCATCGTATTCAATTCCGCTATCTACGGGATATTCCGTCTCATCATTATTGAAGACATAGACACCGGTGAACGGATCCGGAACGCTGTCCCCATTCCTTTCATCCTGTTCGTCGAATAAAGGATACAAAACATCCTGCAATTCGTCTTTTCTAACCTGCCGGTCCACCTGAAGACTCGCACCACCGGACCAGCGTTCACCGAAAAGCCAGCCGTCCTGGAAATTCAGAGCAAGACTTTGCTGATTGGGGCTTATATTCAGGTCCGCTCCGATGGTTTGTCCCCTACCGAGGAAGTTGTTATCCGACCACTTCACCAGTCCCGAGAGGGGGAAATCGCCGCCGCCACCTACCGAGAAGCCCAGGCGGATATCGGTGGTTTGCCCTTCTTCCAGATTGATAATCAGATCCATGAGGCCGGGTACGCTTCCCTGGGGGGTTTCCACTGCGGGAACGTTGGCAAAATACTGGGTATTGTAGAGGTTACCGATGCCCTCCCGGATCTTGGAAGCTGAAAATACATCTCCTTCGTCGAACGGCAATTCCCGGTAAATCACCTCATCGAGGGTTTTGGTATTTCCTCTCACAATGATATTTTCAATATATGCCCTGCCCTGCTCAACAATATCCACAGAATACGAGATCTGCTGTAGAGCCTCATCCCGGCTTTCGGAGAAATTAATCTGATTAAAAATATATCCGCCCTTGTAGTACAGATCGTTCACTGCCTGAACACCCTGCTGGAAGGTTTGGATATCCAGAACATCCCCTTCATCCAGGGATATCTGGGACCGCAGTTCCTCATCGCTGAATATGGTATTTCCGTTGAAATCTATACCGCCGAAGAACCAGGCGATTCCTTCATCGATGTAATATGTGAGATCAAGAAATTGGCGGTTTTTTTCTTCATCCAGAACGATTTCCTGTTCAATATCAAGAACCTCAGCATCCACGTACCCGTTTTGTCCGTAGTACTCAAGGATTTTCTGGGTATCCAATTCCAGATTGCTGGCTTTAAAAGTTCCGGGATTGAACAGTCCCTGCTCCTTGCTTTCAATTACTGAGCGAAGCTTGTTTTCCGTTGCAAAGTTAATTCCGCTGAATGAAATATTCCGGATATTGGTTTGAAAACCCTCATCTATAATGAAATTGAGAATCCGGGCGTTCCGTTCCGGATCGGGATCTTCACTGTAATTGAATTCTACGTTTACATCGGCGAAACCCCGGTCATTGTACAAACTGATAATGGCGTCGGTGTCCATCCTGGCCTGGGAGCGGGAAACAAGGTCACCTTGAATGAGAATAATTTCGCTGAGAATCGTTTCCCGGCGAAGTTTCTGGTTTCCCTGTAGACGGATCTGGGAAATAACGGGCCGTTCCTCCACTGTGAAGCGAAGAATCAGTTCGCTGCGCTCGTCGTTTCCTGGTACGGCTTCGGGAATAATCAGATCGAAATACTCAAGGTTGTAAAGACGCCGCTGCAGATCCAGCAGGACATCCTCGGTGAATACATTCCCCAAAAAGGGTTCCACAACCCCCTGGAGATCGTTTTCAGAAACATTATTCAATCCCTGGAACTCTATGTCCACAATCGGTTTATTGAGATACCACTCTTCGTTATTCTGGCCGTCAGTCTGGGCGTATACCGCTCCCAGGGCTGTCATCAGGATCAGCAGGCTTAATACAAATCTATGCCCCATGCTCAAAACTCCTAGTAAAAATATCATTGACCTGAGCCGGGACTGAAATCCCGGGTGAAGGTCAGCGTGTGATCTGTTACCCAGAGCGTTTCCGGGTTTTCCGGTGCAAAAGACCAGGTCAGATTAAAAAACGGCGTTATCCATTCAAGGCTTACTTCCAAATCAACTTCAAGGCCGACAAGGTCGTTCACCGGTCTCTCCAGAGGGCTCTGTTCCTGGAGCTGTGCCATCGCCTCAAGGAATACCTCATCTCCAATATATTTTCCAACAAGTAATGTTGTATTCTGAAGATATTTTCCCAAGGATACCGGACTATTATTTAAAGGATATTCAGAGCCGGGGGTTACAATAACATCTTCCAACAGGTTCTGGAAGAGGCCGGTTCGAAGGGAAAAGAGATCCAAATTGAATCTGCTTCGTATTTCATCTTCAATTTCCCGGAAAACACCCACCTGGCCGAGGATTTCACTTCCGGATAATACGGCATCGCTGATGAGAATTTCGTTATCCGGGTTATTTCCCGCAACTCTTCCACCCAAAAGGGCGATGATTTCCGGTTCACTTTTTCCCGGATCCGAGGTGAATCGGGGCTGCAGCTCAGAAAGGGTATCTTCCACAATTTCCAGATAAATCCTCACCGGACCATTTTCATCTGTGCCCCTCACTTCGGCATTCAGACTGAGAAGAGGATCAAACTGTTCCTCGTTTTCATTGAATCTGATTCTTCCCTGACGAACATAAAAGTTCTGTTCAAAATAGAAAATTTCCCCTCCCCGCAGAGGAACATCCCCCACAAGGCTCATTTCATAGGGGGGCGATGCAAGCTGCAACCGGATCCCTTCGCCACTGAGTGCAGTACTTCGCAAAATAGGAAAGTTCCTGCTGGGCCAGAAAAATTCCACTCCCCTGCCGGCGCTGATTTTCAGATCTATGTCCAAAGGATTCTGGTTCTCCTGCTCCTGCTGCCCGTCTCCGGAACCACTGCTCAAGGTAATTCCTGTGGCATTTGCTTCCACATCCCCTTTGATGGAAAGTCCGCCGGTTCCAAGGTTTAGCCCGATTTGGACATCACCTGTACCCCAGCCATCCACAACCACCGATGAAAAATCATAGGAAATGGGAATGCCTTCGGGAGAAGTGGTCACATCCAGCAGTAGTTCATCGGGCACCCAACGATCCATGCTCAGACTTCCGCTTAAATCTGCCGTACCATCCCCTGCCTGAACCGGAATTTCCGGAAAATACAGGGATTTTCCCTCAAGGATAACAAAAATGGATTCCGCTGTAACTGCACCGGGGATGATATCCAGCTCGGCTTCAACATCCTTTGCGATAACCGTTCCATAAAAGTCCGGATCAACAATACTGCCGGTTACCCTTACGGCTCCCTGAGCGCTGGCACGGTTCAGAGCGATAAAACTTTCCGGATCGTTCACCAGGAGGTCCCGGAGAGAAAGCTGCATGTTGTTCAGATTCATATCGATATTGCTGTTTGTAAAAAACCCCTCTGCCTGAAATTGTACCGGCAAGGGATCTGAGAAATCTATTGAAAAGCTTCCGTCGCTGTTGATACGCCCGGAAACCGCATTAGCCGCATCTCTGGGACCGCCGCTGACCTCAAGATTGCCGCTTGCTTCCCCTATAGTAAAACTCCATGTTTCTGTCTCAAGCCCGCCGGATGCCTGGGTAACGGCGGAGACGTCCGAAGGAGCGAACAGTTGGAGTTCCCCTTCTGCATTTCCCCAAAGGTCTGACAGCTGAATTTCATTTCCTGATTGTTCCCGGATTACATCCACCGCCTTCGGCAGGCGTATGCTGCTTTGAAGGTTTTGGAACAGCTCCTTATTTCCAGATGAATCGTTCAGCAGCAGATCGGCGGTAACACGTAAGGTGGTGTCGTCAAACCCGTACCGGGCCTCAAGATTTCCCAGCCCCAGGCTGGTCACCTCCATACTGCTGTTGCTAAGCAGAATAGCTTCCGGGTTCAGCTCTCCCTGTATCAGGAACCCCAGACTGTCATTATTCAGCCGGGTTGTGAGTGATCGGGTCTGAAAATTGAGCACAGGAGCTTCAAGACTGCCGCTGACTGAGGCTTCCACTGCGATAAGACCGGAAATATCAACAAGCCCCAGTCGCCTGGTGGGGAAATTAATCAGCTCTGCGGTCCCGCTAAGCTCTCCCGAACTCAAACTCCCGGAAAAGCGGTATTCCTCCAGTTGGTTTTCCAGCACAAGATCGGCAGATACCATTGCCTGCCCAATGTCAACATTTACACTGCCCCCCCCTGAGAGAGTGGATATCATGTCCCGATACCTGATTTCCGAAATTTCAAGTCCCCGAGCTATGCTTCCTTGTGCGGATAATTCCAGATTCGAACCTTCATCTCCAGGGATTGGCAGAATCTTCATTCCGGAAATACCCAATCGTGGAATATCAATTCGTGAAGTGGCCGGACTATTCATATCCAGTTCAACATCAGCTTCAACATAGGCGCCGGCTTGGTCACCTAATGTTTCCAGAGGGATATTTCCCACTCTAAGCAATAATTTGGATAAATCCTGCCCTGCCAAATACTGGAGCGAACTGTCATAGCTGCCTTTTAGCTCCGCATTTCCGCTATCCGGTTGATAGTTAACGGAGAAACTGTAGGGAAAGCCGTTCAAGCTGCTGTCCATATCCAGGAAATACGCCGCTGGAGACCTGAAATCCCCGGTTCCCGATAGTTTCACGGAGGCGGACTCATAGTTCAACCGAATGCTTGGAATTCTGAGCTCCCCGTTCTTAAATACTGCAGTGAGATCAAGAAAGTCCTGCCCCGCTATCTGCAATTCTTCGTTGCCAGATTCAGCAATGCGGAAATTCCGGGTTTGTATTATTACGTTCTGGTCCTTCCCGCTGATGGAACTATTTCCCTGGATGGCCCCTTGGATAGAGGCTGCTTTGAGGGGCTCAGGCAGCTGGAGGGAGGCTCTGCTTTCCCGGGAAAGGGTCAATGCTGCGTCTATGCTCTCTTGAAGAGAAATATCATTGAATCTCAAGGTAAAACTGCTCTGATCCAGCTGAATCTTGTTATCTGACAATTTCGAATTCCCGGAAAACTCTATACTTCCCCTGCCTGAACTGAGACTGCTGCGGATATCTGTCAGCACCTGTTGATCCTCTAAACGGGCGGAGAACTGTGTGTTTCCGATTTTCAGATTCTCGATAACCGATCTGCTCAATTCGCCGTTCAACTGGGAATTTTGGAAATCCATCTGGAAATCGGTGTTGAACACAGGGGCATTCATAAGATCCCCAGCTTCCACCCTGCCCGCTGCCCGAAACATCAACGGCTGATCCTGAACAAATCCTTCAACGGCAAGATAATTTCCGCTGTCCGATTGATATTCCAGATTATTCACAAGAAGCCTTCGATTCTCAAATGTTAAATCGGTGCTGAGATTCCCCACTTCATCAAGAAACGGTGTATAGCCTGTAAGATCTATCCATCCTTCCCCGGAAGATTCGGCAATGCTGCTCCCCACCCGGAAACTGACACCCGCCGAGAGAACAGAACCCAAAAGCGTATTGTAAACCGGATCTCCCGCATTGAGACTGAGTACATTTGCAGGGGTCCACTCTGCCGCATTGAAAGTAATATCGATAATTTCCGATGAGATACGATGCCTGAATTCAAGCCCGAATGGTTGCCGACCTTCAAGACTGCGAAAGACTGCTTCCCCCTGTTCAAGCCCCAAATAAAATTCAAGAGGCTGGAGACGGAACAGCTCCGACTGAACATCCCGTGTGCTGATGAATACTTGCAGCTGTGTTTCCATGAGGATCTCTTCCAGGGTCTCCGTTCCCACATCCGAAACCGGCGAAATTCTCTGGGTCCGAAGGTCGGGAGGAACGATCGCCGTTCCCCGGATTTCACTCACGCCATTTAAACGAAACGTATCTTCCGGAGCTTCCAGATCCAGTTCACTGACTGTGATAACTTCAACACTGATCTCCCGGCCATCGAGTCGGATGAATCCTGAAGAAATCCGGTTTCTCGAGAGAACCCCCCTCCGGTCCTGACCCGAAGGGCTCTCCTGTCGGTATTCCACCGCCAAATTCCGTACGGTGAGGGTCAGTTCACGGGATATCCGCGAAAGAAAACCGGATACCCCGCTGATGGGAATATCCAAACCGTCTAAAAATGAGGATGAAATCAGGGCTCCATTCTCTGTGTCCGATTCGGAAGAACTGGAAGAATCGGCAAGGGGTTTGGTTTCCGGGGAGAAAAGCCGGTGAAGATACATATCCCCGCCGCGGATCTCAACCGTCTGGGGAGCTGCCAAAGCATTACCCCGGAGCACTTCCCGAATATCGTAGCGGAAAATCAAACGGTCTATGGTGAGAAGGGTCACATTATTATCATCATAAACCCTGAGATTCCGGATTTCGATATAGCTGAAAATGGAAGGGTGAATGGAAGAGAATTCAATATTGTTTCCCAGACTCTCCTCGATGAATAAAAGAATCTCGTTCTTCAATACGCCCACCCGCTCACTGAGCTGCTGCTGCACGGGATAGAATACCAGGAGTGTGAGGAGAATGAGGAGGAATACAACTGTTATCTGGAGAACCGCAATGAAGCGGTATTCGGCTTTCACATCTACCTCATTATTGAAGAGCTGGCGCTTTTTAACTATAACTGTATCACAGTCTAATCATAAAGAAAAAGGCGGGAAATAGTGTTTGGTAACAGCGGTCTGTTGAAAGGCCTGATAGTATTTGAAGGCCTTGACGGGGCCGGCACCACTACACAGCTGCGCAGGCTCACAGCGAGGCTTTCGGATAACGGGAGTCCCTTTTTCACCACATTCGAACCCACAGATGGAAGCATCGGACAGGTAATCCGAAGGGCTCTGGGAGGAAAAGAGAATTTACAGCGGGAAACGCTTGCCCGGCTATTCGCCGCAGATCGTTGTGAACATCTGCAGGGAAGCAAGGGAATGATTGAACAAGTAGAACAGGGCAATCTTGTAATCACCGACCGTTATCTGTTCTCATCACTTGCATACCAGGGATTGGATTTGGGTATGGAAAGAGTATGGGAGTTCAACAGAGACTTTCCGCTGCCGGAAATCGTGTTTTTCTTTGATATTCCCCCGGAGGATGGAGAGCGCAGATACTCACAGAGAAAGCATCTGGAAATATATGAGACCTTGAGTACCCAGCAGAAAGTGCGTGTAAACTATTTGGAAATTCTTTCCCAGCTGGGGTCAACAGCATGTCAGGTTGTCACCATTGACTCCACAAAGAGTATAGATAAAATTTCAGATCAGGTATGGAGTATTGTCTCCGGGCATCCGATAGTAAAAGTGTGAAAGTCCGACAAAGCGCTCTATTGTTCATTGCAATTCTCATCCTTTTTTCCAGTGGCGGGCCGCGTATTCATGCATACCGTCTCATCTACCGTGAGCAGCTGTATGAACTTCATCACCGTCAATTATATAATTATCCGTTGGATATCGCTGAGAATATTCATTGGCTGGAAACAGCTCTGCGGGCTGATTTTGCGAACCCCCTGAACGCTCTTGCCCGAATTGAAAGCGAACGGGAGTGGGATAAATACCGTCCGTTGTTCACCATGCACTTGAATCTCAAACTGACTGAACTCTACCTTCTGTGGGCAACAGGATATTATAAATTCGACGCCTTCTTTTATAATTATCCATGGCGGGAGCAAAATCTGGATAGTCTGGATAAATCCGAGACACTGTTGAATTATGCCCTGGTCTATTGGGATGAAGCACAGAAGTATGCCGGTGAAGCGGATGAATTCCAATGGCTCTACCTTGAAGAAGTGCAGTACTGGGAAGACGAGCTGTACAGAATTCAGCAGGGTGAACTGGATTATCGAAGAATTATTAATAAACATCTGGAGCGTCTGAGAGAAGTCAGGGCCGAGTTCCAGGCAATGGATGAATCAACATACTGAACCCCCAACCCCGGCCTGCCTGGATTTTCTAGCGAATGAGCATCGCATCACCATAGCTGAAAAAACGGTATTTCTGTTCAACTGCCTCACGGTACACGCTGAGTATTTCATCCTTTCCGGCAAATGCGCTGACCAGCATGAGAAGGGTGGATTCCGGGGTATGAAAATTTGTCATAAGCATATCCACGACCTGAAAATCGTATCCGGGATATATAAAGATATCTGTGCTGTCCCTTCCCGCCGGGAGCAGCCTTCCTTCCGAATCCCACGCGGATTCCAATGTACGTACCGAAGTGGTTCCAACCGCAAGAACCGGGGCACCGGAACGTTTCTGTGCGGTAATCAATTCAGCGCTCTCAGGTGAGATCTCATATTCTTCCCGATGCATGGTATGGTCGAGAATGTTTTCGCTGCGCACCGGGAGAAAGGTTCCCAGCCCCACATGGAGGGTGATCTCACAGCGGCGGACTCCCCGGGCATCCAGTTCATCCAAAATGGACTGGGTAATGTGCAGACCGGCTGTGGGAGCGGCGACGGATCCTTCCCTGGATGCGTACACGGTCTGGTATCGCCGGTCATCGCTGCTGTCATCTTCTCGCTCAATATAGGGTGGTAGCGGAACATGTCCCTGGCGGCTGAAGTAACTTTCACCGATTTCCCGATCCAGACGGATGATACGGAGACTTTGGTCAACGGCAATAATTTCGCCCTTGAGTTCACCGGGAAATTCATAGCTGCGCCCGGGTTTCTGACGCTTCGTCTTGCTAACCATTACCTGCCAGATGTTACTGGCTCGATCCTGCTGCAGCGGGATGAAACCGTTTTGGCTCTGCGGAGTCGCAATGCTTCGATTTTCACCTGCGGGAGCCATTGGCGCTAAGAACAAAAACTCAACCCTGCTTCCAGTGTCGCTGGTCGCATACACCCGGGCTTTTCGCACACGGGTGTTGTTGAATACCATTAATGTTCCCGGTGGAATATGGTCTGCAAGGCTGGATACCATATCATGAGTAACCAGATCCTCATGCTCTATCGGGGGGCGTTGTCCGCGGTAGATATTTTTTCTATCGTAAATCAGAAGCCGGGAACCGCCCCGGGTATTTGACGGATGCTGCGCAATCAATTCATCGGGTAGATTAAAATAAAAATCTTTGGTCTTCATGTTTTTTTTCGTCCTCGTCGCTTTGAACTCCGGCTGCATTGTGAGCTTTTCCGTCTGGAGAATGGGCGGTCTGGGGGATTTGAAGTCCCAAATGGCTGTAGGCCCTATGTGTCACGGTCCTTCCCCGGGGGGTTCGCATGAGGAACCCCTGTTGAATAAGGTATGGTTCATGAAAATCCTCCAGGGTATCTACCGATTCGCCAATGGAGATGGCAAGAGTTTCCGCACCTACAGGACCGCCCCTGTAGTGATGTATAATGCTTCGCAAAATCTCTCTGTCCTGATGCTCAAGCCCCAGACTGTCGATTTTCAATCGCTTCAGACCCTGTTCCACCACATCCCGGGTTATTACCCCGGATCCCAGTACATCCGCAAAATCCCTCATTCTTCGGAGAATGCGGTTCGCTATTCTCGGTGTCCCCCGGCTGCAGCGGGCAATAAAATTCACCGCATCCTGTTGAATATCAACTTTGAGAATTCCTGCGGATCTTGAGAGAACGGAACTGAGCTCGATGGGGGAATACAGCTCAATTCGGATATCGATTCCGAAACGGCTGTACAGGGGACTGGCGACTTTACCTGCCTTGGTAGTAGCTCCCACCAGAGTAAAGGCCGGCAGGGGAATTCTCACATTCCGTGCAGCGGGGCCCTGTCCGATTACCCAATCCAGTTCACCGTCTTCCATTGCAATATACAGCATTTCTTCAATCACCGGCTTCAAACGATGAATCTCGTCGATAAAAAACACTGCACCATCTTCCAGTGTGGTTAGCATTCCCGCCAGATCTTTGGGTTTATCCAGAACCGGAGCCGATGTAACCCTGAATTCAACCCCCAGCTCCTGAGCCACTATTCCTGCAAGTGTTGTTTTACCCAGCCCAGGGGGCCCCGAAAGAAAAAGGTGGTCCAGTGCTTCTCCCCGTTTCCGGGCAGCCTGGATAAAGATAGAAAGATTATCTTTAATTCCTTCCTGTCCCTGAAATTCGGACAGGAGCTGAGGGCGGAGATGATGTTCTATTGTATGGTCATCTGAAGATTGTGCTGCATCCAGGGAAAAATCCATATCTGACTCCATGTTCCAGCCTAACTAAGCTCTATTATGGCCTGCCGAAGAGCCTCACCCTGATCCATTTCCGGATTCTTCTTCAGGATCTTCTGTACAGTTCCCCGGGCGGCTTTTTTATCGAATCCCATTTCTACAAGGGCGTGACTGAGCTGCTCTTCAGCTCCATTCTCCGCTCCGTCCCCTCCGGAAGAGGATTCTTCGGCTTCTACGAATGTGCCTGCATCAAATTCAGTGATAAGATCCTTCAGGGTAAGAATAATCTTTTTTGCACCCTTCAATCCGATCCCCGGCAGGGATGTGAGAAACCCCTCATCTTCTCCGGCAATGGCACGGGAAACCTCGGCTGGAGACACGGCAGATAGAATTTTCATACTTTGACGGGGGCCAACGCCGTTCACCTTATTGAGAAGCAGAAAGAGCTGCTTCTCCTCTAATCTGGAGAAACCGAAGAGTGTCATCTGATCTTCTCGGTGGTGAAGATGTGTATATACCTGCACATCCTCGCTGCCATTATCCATACCGTTGGTACGGGAGTGGATGTCATTCCGGGTACGAAGACTGACTTCCATCTCCCAGGAAATACCGTTTCGATCTTCAATTACAAGGGTATTATCCTGGATAGGGCCAAGCCTTCCTCTGATAGCATAGATCATGACTGTATTATTCCAGAAAAACCCTGTTCCTGCCAGAGTGCATAGGCGGCCGCTAGGGCGTCTGCCGCATGATCGCTGGAAGGAGCCTCCTTCATTCCCAGAAGTAGCTTTACCATGTGCTGAACCTGGGATTTTTCCGCCCTGCCCACACCGCTGATACGCTGCTTAATTTGAGGCGGAGATAAAGAAATTGCGGGTATGCCCGAGATCTCACAGGCAAGAAGAATAACCCCTCTGGCCTGTGCCACCGGAATTGCCGAACCGACATTTTTGGCAAAAAAAATGCTTTCAATTCCTGCCCCTGATGGACTGTAACGTGCAAACACTTCCATGCATGTATCATAAATCTGTTTAAGCCGGTGTTGCTCCGGTAATGCAGAATCTGTGCGTATTTCTCCATGATCCAGCTGCCTCACCCGTGACCCCTGTACGGAAATAATTCCGTATCCGCAGGATGCGAGACCGGGATCAAAGCCTGCCAGAATGGTTTCAGGCATCCGGGTCAAACCCTTCGGGGATTTCCAGGTTTGAACTCACATTTTGGACATCATCATTATCATCCAAAGTATCTAAAAGTTTGAGCACCTTCCTGGTTCCGTCTTCATCCAGGCTAATACTGGCATCGGCAATCATGGTGAGTTCCGAGGAAGCGGGTGTAAAACCTTCATTCTTCAGACTGTCCAAAATGGTTTCATAGTCTTCAGGGGCGGTGATAATTTCGATACTTTCCGAATCTGAGGATACATCTTCCGCCCCAAGCTCCAGCGCCTTCTCCAGTATGGTTTCCTCATCATGGTTTTCCGGAGAGAAGGCAATTACACCTTTTCGGTTAAACATGTAGGATACGCATCCGTTTTCCCCCAGATTCCCCCCCGCCTTGCTGAAGATTGATCGGACATCCGCTGCAGTGCGGTTTTTATTATCGGTCAGGGTTTCCACCATTACTGCTACTCCGCCGGGTCCGTATCCTTCATAGACGTTTTCAAAATACTCCGTGGCGCCCAGTTCACCCAATCCCTTTTTAATGGCCCGTTCTATATTATCTTTGGGCATATTGGCACTTCGGGCTTTCAAAACGGCAGTTCGAAGCCTGGGGTTGGTATCTATATCGCCGCCACCCATTTTGGCGGCAACAGATATTTCCTTAATCAGTTTGGTGAAAAGCTTTCCTCGCTTTGCATCCGCAGCACCTTTTTTGTGCTTAATTGTGGACCATTTACTATGACCTGACATCCAATTATCTCCTGAGGCAATTTCAAAAATCAGCGATTTTTGAAATTGCCAAGACCTTTAGAAAGCATAATTTTGTATTTTTCAAGGTTTATGCTTTCGACCCGATATCCAGCATCTTTCAAGATTGAATTTTGAACGACGCTCTCCTGTGCACATTAATTGCAGGCGCTCAATACTGATGTATACAGGGATCGTTTGACGCCGGCAAAAACTGAAACACACAGACCCATCGGTGGGTATTATTCGCAATAATTTACCATAAATTTAAAGCATACGAAAGTTATCAGGGGCCAATGTATCTGTCAAGAATCTCAATCGGCGGAAGAATTACTTCCGTATGTGTGAATGACCTTTCCCCTGATTGCTGAAATATGTAAAGGACCCCATGATGGGGAGCCGAATGCCAGTTTACGGTTATCCGGTAGAAGGTACACATGATTATCGGGTACAGAAAGGCTGTTGGTGAAGTAGTTGTTCAAACTGTCCGGGTGATTAAACGCATCTTCCGGCAGGATCTGAGCGTATTCACCGCTTTGCAAAAGACTCTCGTTAAGAAAATCCCCTTCACCCTCAATTTGAACGTATGCTTGTCCGCCATTGACGTATACTCTGTCCCCGGGAACTGCGATAACCCGGCGAATGATCCATGACCGTCCATATTGGAATGGGAAATCAACGTGTAGTCTTTGAAATTGAAGAAAATCCATCAGATCAAATACAAACGGAATATGATATTCTGTTGTGTATGGTGATTCAAGAACCACAACATCTCCCCGACTGGGCAAATCAAAATCTGGTACGCGCATACGTGAGAACGGAAGAGTCAAACCATAGGGGAGTTTTGAAATAACAATACTGTTCCCGGGCTGTATCCCCGGCAGCATACTTCTGCTTGCGGCTGCAGCGGTATCCAAAAAAAAACTGGTGAACACCTCGTAAAGGATAAACATCAAAAACAGGATGCTCAGTAAGGAAAACAGAATTTTTGCAAGTAAGGACCTGTGCCGATAGCCGGAAATCTTCTTCGTGCGCATAGGATGAAACACTACACAATCGTCAAAGAATTGACAAGGAAAATACCCCTGCTTACAATGCGCCTTCAGACAGAAAGAAAACGTGTAACAGACCCTTTCCGAGCAATCGCTGCACGGCAGCAATAGGAATTATCAAATGGCAGAAGGAACGAAACTTCTCAGCAAAAACCGACGTGCATTTCATGAGTACCATGTATTGGAGCGCTATGAATGCGGGATCATGTTAGCCGGAACAGAAGTGAAAAGTATGAAGTCCGGTAAGTACAGCTTTGTTGACAGCTATGCACGGATAAAATACGGAGAACTTTGGCTCGTAGGCTTACATATAACCCCCTATGATCACGGTAACATTCACAACCACGAACCCGTTCGGGACAGAAAGCTGCTGGTTAACAGAGATGAGTTAAATAAACTGGTACGCAAAACCGACGAAAAGGGGTTAACACTGGTTCCATTGAGCTTCTATCTTAAAGGTGGCCTGGTGAAGATGGAATTGGGAGTCTGCCGTGGGAAAAAACTTCACGATAAACGTGCAAGCATTAAAGAAAAAGATCTAAAACGGCAGTCGGAACGGGAAATACGGGGCCGGATGTAGGAGACACTGTGAAAAACTTTCCAGAGCCGGGTGAGCTTATATCTTTCCTGGAGGACGCAAAATCATTTGCCCGAATTGGGGCCGAAATCAGCTCAAGTTACTTTGGTAGAGATATGGAAGTTCATACCAAAGCAGATGACAGTCCGGTTACGATTGCGGACCGTGAAAGCGAAAAAGCGATGAGGGCTGCGATTCTCAAACGGTTTCCCGATCATCGGGTCCTCGGGGAAGAATTCGGCGTAAGCGGAAATGACGCTTCGCCGTGGCAATGGGTGTTAGACCCAATTGACGGAACGAAAAGTTTTATTCACGGCATTCCTTTATATACCGTACTGGTCGCTCTCACCTACAATAATGAACCCATGATCGGAGTGATTTATAATCCCCAAAGTGATGAAATGCTTGCCGCAGGAGTGGGAATGGGTTGTTGGTATAATGATTCAGCCTGCCGGGTAAGTGAAACCTCAGAGCTTTCCAAAGCCCGTCTCATGATCACCGATCCCGGAGACTTTATTCGAAGAACCGGGACTCAGGCTGTCGAACTGCTCAAAACAACCGTAATCAGCAGAACCTGGGCCGATGCCTACGGCTATCTCATGGTTGCAACGGGACGGGCCGATGTGATGCTGGATCCCA
Organism: Salinispira sp.; assembly: GCF_059431795.1. Lineage (NCBI taxonomy): Bacteria > Pseudomonadati > Spirochaetota > Spirochaetia > Spirochaetales > Spirochaetaceae > Salinispira > Salinispira sp. The sequence continues at coordinate 118,468 of NZ_JBXWXS010000031.1, read as the reverse complement.
TCATGTCACTATGGGATATTGCCTGTCTCTACCCGATTATCCGGGAAGCCGGCGGGGAAATTACAGATATGGGGGGGAAACACGGTATTTCAGACAGCGCGGTGGCAAGCAATGGCCTACTGCATCAGGAAATCATGACTGTGTTGGGTAATAAAGGGTATCATCAGCATTAAATAATACAAGAATTGTACGTTCCGGGAATATAGCTGATATGTGGCCGCCGGAGCCGCCTTCCGAATTATTGTCTCCCCACAAGTTCGGGGTGGACACAAATACCAGCCGATATGCACCCAGCCGATACTTTGTCTCCCCCACAAGCCCGGGGCGGACACTTGAAAAAAGCAGGGGGGAAGTGTATATTACACGTTACAACTGAATTTGGGGGTGTCCCGGATTCGACTGGAGAGGATCCAGGGATACGTTGCAGGTGGAGCGCCATCTCCTGATTGGCAACCTTTATAACTGCTAACGATGCAGATTATGCAATGGCAGCCTAAATAGTGCTGTCACGGACACTCAGGGTGCAGTCCTGAATCCTGAACTGTCTGTTAGAAACCAGGACTTGCTTTCTGTCGGGCTTTGACGGCAGGAGGGACTTTTTCAAAGACCGGATGTGGAAAGGCCTGTCGACCGGCCTGAAGCATCTTAAAAATTAAATGCGTTGACTAAACCTGTAGACGCGTATTTCTTACCCTTCAGGACGCGGGTTCAACTCCCGCCACCTCCATTAAAAGAGTTTTCGACCTCCGGTCGGAAACTCTTTTTTTATATACCCGGGAGTTAAAACTCACCGGCTGCGCGACCGAACAGAAAGCCATATCCGCAGGAAACGGATATTACCGGCGAGGCGGCCTGGAGGGATAAGGGAGGACGGCGATGACTGGCATGCATCTTCCTCTAATTTTTATCAACCCTTTTTTTAACAACCATTTTCAAGGCTCCGGCAGTGAAAAAACGTTTAAAACGACTCTATAATTCCGATACTCATAAACAGGAGTGCGTATGATAGCTGTATTCATCATTCTGTTTTTTCTTGTTTCCCTGGGAACCGCCCTCTTCGGCCAGTACAGAAGGCTTGTTATTGAAGAGTTCAACGGTGAGTGCAATATGATCACAGACAGAGTGAATATTCTTTTCCACAGACGGTCCGAATCTTTCGTTGATGCGGATATTCGTCGAGAGCATCTTCAGCTGTTTATATCCGGCGGAAGTTTGGAAGATCAGGAAAGTAACCAACTACTGCAGCAGGCCGTGTATCAGCAATTGATGCTGCTCGAGCTGCCCCTGCAGGATGAAATTAACGCCGCAAGGGACGGCTATGGGCGGATTGTGAGCAGGTACTCTCTACGAATTTCTCTCTCCGCGGCCATTTTACTGGGCTGGCATAGGATTGTTCACCAATTAAGACGAAGAATGGATGCCGGCAGTGTAGGGACTTTCACAGAGCAGTATCCGGATGCACTGATCCGCCGTTTACGGAGCGTTCTTGAGGGCTTTAAAGGTGGAGACGCTTCTTCACCGCATGCCGGATCTTTGGTACTCGGTAAATAGTGAATATGATCACCGCTCCGATGAGTGAAGAGATCAGTACAATTGACGACCAACGGGAGATGTGAAGCTGGATATCCAGGAAGCGGCTGACAATTATATCAATGCCCATATTGAATAATCCAATATAAACTAGAATAAGGGAAATCAGGCGGTATCTGCGTTGGCGGATGCTGGTACCGGTGTAAAACACCGCCCCGAGGAACAGGGTTGTAAGCAGTGATATGGGTAGACCCAATTCCACAAACCACGAGCTGCTTGAATATCCTTCCTGAATAATTAGAAGAAACGATGCGAGAATGAGACCGTCCAGGACAGCCGCAAATAGTCCTTTTCCTCCCCTGAGGATGTAGGGAACGATTAATATAGCGGTCACCGTAAGAACCGAAGAGGAAGCCAGGATACCCCAACCGGCATTTCCGGTAATCAGATCGAGAAAAAACAGATATGCGGATACGGATAACATGTCGGCGGTCAAGGCAGTGCCGATGGATTTTCTGAAAATCAACAGAGGGAATGCCAGAAGTACCCAGGCAAATACCATTGAGAGAAGCACCACCCCGGACCAATCTGCAGCATTGTCCCCTGCCATATCCACGGTAATACTGATGATACCGGCAAGAATAAAGAGAATGGTAAATAATCCCATTATATTGGATGCAGGTTTTGGCGGCTGAGGCGCTTGTTTTCTTGCCGGATACATATCCGCCTGGGTGTCGATGGTGTAATGTTCTTTCATCACCGGAGTATGACACAGCGGGCATTCCGGTTCGGAAGCCGCCAACTCAACTCCGCATTCCACGCAATAAGGCATGCCTTACCTCCAATTACTCTGTATTTTCACAGGTACAGATTGCCGAATGAGTTCCCGGAAAAAGCGTCGTTCGATTTCCGGCTCTTCAGTACTCCGCACAAAGTTTATATAGATATTTCCGTTATAACCAAGCATAGATAAGCTTGATCCAATCTTCCTGTTTGGTCCTAATTGAAAATCGAGCCTTTCCACATGTGACTGTAGTTCAGGCGGGAGGTCGATATTTCCCAAATTGGACAGCATACCAGAAAACATTCGTTCACCCACACTGTGGGAAACGAGGCGTATTACCAAGTTTTTAATAAACAACGGCATGGCTCGTATAACAGGATTTGTCATTGCAGCCACATTGGGGCTGAATTCACGCTTGAGAATTCTTGGGCGGTTATTCAACACCAGCTGGTGGTGGATGCTGTGGAGAAGTTCGGGAAATTCATACCGTTGTTCTTGCCAACGGTTGATACTGGGAGTGAGAAAGTGGGAAAAATTGCGCCGGGTTTGTGAAGGGAAATGGTTACGAAGGTTTACCGGAATACATAATCTAATAGGAGATTTCCGTGCTGGCGCCCTCCCCTGCTCCTGAATGTCCTGGAGCACTTTGATATAAACTGCAGTCAGGAATACCGTAATGCTGGTGGAATGCTTTTGTGCAGCTTCCTTCAAACGGGAAAAGGGTATTACCCCATGTATGTGATGAATAGTACCTGAATCCGCCGCCTTTCCCCGGAATTGAAAGGCGGAAGCTTCCCCAGCTGCACGGGGGATGCCCGGATTATAATATCTTACAAACGCATCTTCCAGTTCTTCAGCCTCCGGGGATTTGGATGTATCCAGAATTATGCCGTTGCGGGGTATGCTATGTCCGAGCAAGTCGAGATACTCCGCGGCAAGTGTCAAAAGAAAGGACATACCGCCGGTTCCGTCGGTAAGACTGTGGAAAAATTCCACTGCGATCCGATTATTGAAATACCGGACTCTCAGCAGGTGTCCTCTGCTTCGTCGGTAGTCCAGCCGCATACATGGATTTCGAACGTCTTCTTCCACTGTAATTGGATTACGATTTTCATCCAGGACATTCCAAAAGAGTCCCTTAACGAGTCGCACCCGGAAGGTTGGGAATCGTCCCAATACCCGTTCCAGCGCAGCCTGCAGAACCTGCTTTTGAATCTTCTGTTTGAGAGTTACGGACAGTCGAAAGACTGCGGTTCGATTATCACTTTCGATGGTGGGAAAAAGATGGGCCGCATTATCAAGGGCAAACCATCTCCGATTTGTATCTTCTGCCATGTGAGGGGAGCATAGCATAATTGATTGGTAATTGCATCATGAAATTTAAACCGGGAACCGCATAGTAGATAACGGTTCCCGGTTTTGCCGGCCAAAGCTGCAAGAGTTGATTACCCGCAGCTAAGCCGAAGGTAATCAGATGAAAAACTTAATAAGCATGACCGCAGCAACGATATATGTAGCCACTGGGACTTCCTTATATTTTCCGGTAAGGGTCTTGAGAATCACATAGGAGATGATCCCGAATACAATACCTTCGGCGATGCTGTAGGCAAGAGGCATCATGATAATGGTGAGAAAGGCAGGAAGCGATTCACTGATATCTTGAAAATTTATGTCTTTCACCGGACTCATCATAAATACACCCACAAGTATGAGTGCCGGAGCCGTGGCCGCTCCCGGAACCATGAGAAAGAGAGGGCTGAAAAAGAGTGCTATGGCGAATAGTGCCGCAGTAACCAGTGCGGTAAGGCCGGTGCGTCCGCCTTCCTCTATGCCCGATGCACTTTCAACATAGGTGGTGACTGTGGAAGTACCGAATATGGCACCAACGGTTGTACCAATGGCGTCAGCGAACAGTGCCTGCTTGGCCCGGGGAATTTTCCCGTCCTTTTCCAGAATCTTTGCTTTTGTTGATACGCCGATGAGGGTACCCACGGTGTCAAACATATCCACAAAGAGAAAGGTGAAGAGTACAAGAAGCATTTCCAGACTGAGAATTTCCGTCCATTCGAACTGGAAAAAAATCGGTTCAAGGCTTGGAGGCCTGCGGAAAAGGGTAAATCCTTCAAGATTTGTTACCCCCAAGGGAATACCTACTAAAGTTGAAGCAATAATTCCCCAAAGCAACGCACCTTTGACCTTAAAGGCAAGCAAGACAGATGAAATAACCAGACCGAGTACAGCAAGGAGAACAGCTGGAGAGGAGAAGTCCCCTAATTCAACCAATACCGCGGAATTACCGGATATGATTCCTGCATTCTGCATTCCGATGAAGGCAATAAACAGGCCGATACCTACCGAGATTGCCTTCTTGATATTCGAGGGAATCAAACTGATAATTGCTTCCCGAATATTAAACGCGGTAAGGAACAGGAAGATAATTCCTTCAAGAAACACTGCCGTCAGTGCAAACTGCCAGCTTTTTCCCATTCCCAGTACTACGGTGAATGCAAAAAACGCATTCAGTCCCATTCCGGGAGCCAGAGCGAAGGGCAGTTTTGCCCACAAAGCCATGACCAGTGTGGCCACCACTGCAGCAAGTGCTGTAGCGGTAAACAGTGCCGGTGCTGGCATACCGGTAGCAGAAAGCGTAGCCGGATTTACGGCGAGAATATACGCCATGGTGAGAAAAGTGGTAATACCTGCAAGCACCTCAGTGCGTACTGTGGTATTGTTTTTCTCAAGCTGAAAAAATTTGTTCATTTTCAACTCCGTTATTGTATTATTTCCCCTTCTTTGCGCTATGGGGATTTGAATACGATGTTAATGTTATGCTCCCTGAATTTCTCCGGGCTCATATGTTTTAATTATCTGCCTCCACTCTTCCGGAAGACGTGTACTTTTCCCGCTTTCTTCGTTGATGCTGACTTGAACGGTTTTCGCCTGTGCCGCCAGGGCGGGTTCTTCACCGCCGATGTTCAGAATGAGATACTCCATTTCAAAACTCCGGCCACCGATCCTGCTTACCCGAGTCCGGATTTCAACCTTATCGTTAAGAAAAATGGGCAGCTTGTATTGAATTTCTACCCCGGCCACAACCAGACCCAGATGCCGGATATCGCCGTCCCAGCCCAGAACATCTTTGGCGTATGCGAGCCTGGCTTCTTCAAGATAGTTCAGATATCTTGCATTGTTCACATGTCCCAGAGCATCCAGATCGATGAAACGCACTTCTATGATCCGCGAATGTCTGTAATTCAGTATTTCTTCAGTATTCATATGTGCTCCTGCCCGGCTCATCTATCTCATGCAGAATCCACAATGACACAGACTACTGGGGAAATCTGCTTGACTTAGCCGGAAAAATTCCTGATGATTTCTATCATGAACGTAAAACTAATTCTTACAATATCTGTACTGGTATGCGCCGTAACCGTACTTGCTGCCCAGGGTGCTCAGGGTGAAACCGAACTGAATAGCTGGCAGGATCTCAAAAACCTGCTTGAAAGCAATGATGAAGTTCTCCTCCTGGATGTCCGTACCCTGCCGGAATACGAACAGGGGCATATTCCCGGCGCCAAGCTCCTTCCGCATGTGGATATCCCGAAAAACCCGCCCGAGGTACCCAAAGATACCCGTATTGTTGTGTACTGCCGCAGCGGTAACCGGTCCGGCCAGGCGCTGCGGATGCTATCCGAACAGGGCTTCAGCAATGTAAGCGATTTCGGCGGTATGTATCGCTGGGAGGGTGAGCTGAACAGAGGCTCTGCTCCCTGATCCTCATACCTATCTCCCGATGAAATTACTCCCACTCTATGGTAGCCGGCGGCTTGCTGCTGATGTCGTAGGCAACCCGTCCGATATGACGGACCTGGTTGGTGATCTTCGATGATATCTCCAGCAGATCATTCATTTCAAAGGGGTACACGTCGGCGGTCATTCCGTCTCGGGATTTAATGGCTCTCAGAGAACAGACATAGCCGTATTCCCGTGCATCGCCGGTGACCCCCACGGAACGTACCGGCAGGAGCACCACAAAAGCCTGCCATATTTTCTGGTACAGTCCCCGGGCTTTCAGTTCACTGATAAATATATGATCCGCTTCCCGCAGGACCTCAAGTTTATCTCGGGTTATATCCCCAATAATTCGCACCGCAAGGCCGGGACCGGGAAACGGGTGGCGGTTAACCACATCAGTATCTATTCCCAGCTCAAGCCCCAGGGCTCGCACCTCGTCTTTATACAGTTTTGCCAGTGGTTCAATGATCATTCCCTGTTCCCGTTTGCGCTCAACAAGGGGGCTTCTTACGTTATGATGACTTTTGATCACCTTGGCTTTGTTGCCTACGCCTTTGCCGGACTCGATCATATCCGTATAAAGTGTGCCCTGGGCCAGAATCGAATTCTCAACACCGAGTTTTGCAATTTCCCGTTCCTGTACATTTATGAACGCGTCGCCAATGATCTCGCGCTTTTTCTCCGGATCGGAAACACCCTCCAGAGGAATAAGAAAATCGTCCTCGGCGTGAATTATATGAAGGTGGGTAGCGCCCAGCGCCTTCAGGGTCTTCTCCACTTTGACCGATTCGTTTTTCCTCATTAATCCGGTGTCAATATACATGAGATGAACCTGATCATGGCTCAGACTTTTCAGCAGCATACCGCCTACGACGGTGGAGTCCACACCCCCGGATATCAGCAATAGCACCGGATTTGAGCCGGCTTGTTTCCGAATCGCCTCCGCCGCCTCCTCCATATACATATGCATGTTCCATTCTTTCCGGGCTTTGCATATTTCAAATGTGAAGTTGGCAAGAATTTCGCTTCCGTACTCGCAGTGGCTTACCTCAGGATGAAATTGAAGACCGTAAATGGGCAATTTTTCGTGAGCAACGGCGGCAGGATGCTGGTGCTCACTTTCCGCAATAATCTGAAATCCCGGTGCAGGTGAATCTATGCTGTCACCATGACTCATCCAGCTGATGAAATTTTCGGGTATATCCCGGAAGAGTGGACTCTTCTGCCGGAATCTTATGCGGTTCCTGCCGAATTCCCGGGTATGCTTTTGCTCTACCCGCCCTCCCAAATCATGGGTGAATCTCTGAAGACCGTAACAAATTCCCAGAATGGGTCTGCCGTCATCAATGAAACGTGGATCCAGGGCGGGAGCATTCCGATCATATACGGATTCGGGGCTTCCGGAAAATATAAAGCCCTTTACTTCATCCGGATTAACTGCATCCGGAATACTGTCATACCCGGTATCACCGGGGATAATTTCACTGTACACTCCCAGTTCCCGGATTCGCCTGGCGATGAGTTGGGCGGTCTGTCCGCCGAAATCGAGTATTAGTATTGTGTCCATAATTCCTGTCTGATGATTGTCTGCCTGCGCTCCGGCCCCACCGATACCACGGTAATTGGCGTTTCGGTGAAATCTTCAATATATTTAATGTACGCTTTTACTTCTTCTGGAAGCTGCTCATAGCTGCTGATCCCGGATACATCCTGTTTCCACCCGGGAAATTTTTTCAGAATAGGTACTGCTTTCTGCAAATCCTCACCCGCAACGGGAAAATCCCTGAATTCCTTCCCGTTAATTTCATACCCCGCACACAGTTGAATTTCATCAAAGTCGTCATACACATCAATTTTGGTGAGGATCAGAGCGTCAATACCATTTGAAATACATGCGTACCTGAGGGCAACCAGGTCAAGGTATCCACAGCGTCGGGGGCGTCCGGTTGTTGCGCCGTATTCCCTGCCGATGTCACGAATGCGGTGTTCCAGTTCCCCATCCCGTTCCTGATTGAACTCGCTGGGGAAGGGTCCGTTTCCCACCCTGGTGGAATACGCCTTGAAAACCCCCAGAATTCCGTCTAATTGCCGGGGTCCGATCCCGGCTCCCAGACTGGCACCTGCAGCTGCGGAATAGCCTGAACTGACAAACGGGTATGTTCCCAGATCAAGATCCAGGAGTACCCCCTGGGCTCCTTCCAGGAGCATCCGCTCTGGTGAGTTACGGTGAATAAATGAAGTAATATCCACCATCATTTCTTGAAGCAGATCTTTATATTCTTCCAGAAATTTGCGGTCTGCGTCTTCTAAAAGACTCAGACGGTTGTCATCGCTGAGATCGCCAACCCTAATGCCGTCCCTGCTAGATTTCAGGCTGTAGGCGATGCCAATTCCCCGACCCGTAGTTCCGATCGGCTTCTTACGCTGACTGTCCTGCCGTTTATCCAACTCCTTATATCCCGGGAGAACCAAATGTGCCCGGCTGGATATCAGCACCCGTCCCTTCCAATCAATGCCAGCTTTTTCAAGGTCGGCTAATTCCTGGAAGAGGCTGCGGGGATCAATTACCATTCCGCTTCCCAGCAGAACGGTTTTCTCGGGATACAGTATCCCCGAGGGGACGAGATGAAGCTTATACGTCTGTTCTCCGTGAACGATGGTATGGCCGGCGTTTGCTCCGCCGCTGAAGCGGACAATCATATCTGCCTCTGAAGCCAGGTAGTCCACCATTTTTCCTTTCCCTTCATCTCCCCATTGGGCACCAATTACAACAAGATTCATACGAGATATCCTTAGCGTGAGTAGTTAGGGGGTTCCTGAGTAATGGCCACATCATGTGCATGGCTCTCTTTCAGACCCGCAGCGGTTATCTTAATGAATTTTTTGTATCGCCGCAATTCATCCAGATTGGCGCATCCGGTGTATCCCATCCCCTTCCTCAAGCCGGTCACAAGCTGATGCAGATACGGCCGCAGCTCGCCTTTATATGGAACCCTGCCTTCTACGCCTTCGGGTACGGGCTCATCGTCCGCGTTCATTTGATATCGGTCACCAGAGCCGCTTCTGATGGCACCGATACTTCCCATTCCCCGATAGGTTTTGAAAATTCTGCCTTCGTAGATAATCTCCCTTCCCGGTGCTTCCTTGAGTCCTGCAAAGAGACTACCGATCATCACCGTACTCGCCCCGGCTGCGATCGCCTTGGCGATATCTCCCGAGTACTTAATACCTCCATCGGCAATTACCGGTATGTTATGTTTTGCGGCCTCTTCAGCCGCCCAGAGGACTGCGGAAAACTGGGGCACCCCGATACCGGCTACAACGCGGGTGGTACAAATCGATCCCGGGCCAACCCCTACTTTTATGGCGTCCGCTCCGGCTTCTATCAGACGTTTGGCACCGTCAGCCGTGGCAATATTGCCCCCGATTACCGGTATATCCCAGTGTTTTTTAATATAGGCAACCGATTCTATCACCTTACTGCTTGACCCGTGGGCCGAGTCAATGACAATGAAATCTGCTTTCGCCGCAGTGAGCAGGGAAAGTCTGGAATCAATATCTGTGGGACCGACCGCAGCTCCTACAAGAAGTCTGCCGTGGGAATCCACTGCGGCATTGGGAAAGTTTCTGTGCTTCTCCATGTCTTTCACGGTGATCAGTCCCGTAAGCTTGCCTGTATTATCCACAACAGGAAGCTTTTCAATTCTGTGTTCGTCAAATTTTTTCTGAGCGCTTTCAATATCTGGAGTTCCCGTTTCAACCACAGGATCAGGGGTCATAGTTTCTTCAACCGTGCTGTTCAGATCGCTGTTAAAACGCATATCACGGGAGGTAACAATGCCCACAAGATGATTTTCGGAATCAACCACCGGCAGACCGCTGATCCCTTCTTCCTCCATGATCCGTTTAACTTCCTGAAGATGGGTATTGGTCCTGACAGTAACAGGGTTTTCAATTACCCAGTTCAAATGGCGCTTCACCTTGGCAACCTGCTCCGCCTGAGCTTCGGGGGTTAGATTCCGGTGAATCACCCCTGCTCCACCATCCAAGGCCAGAGCGATTGCAAGCCTGGCTTCGGTTACCGTATCCATGGCGGCAGATATTACCGGTACATTCAGCTTCACTCCGGGAAAGAGTTCCAGGCTCACATCCGTATCTCCGGGAAGCACCTGCGAGTAGCCGGGCTTCAGGAGCACATCATCATAACTGTAGGATTCTGTAAGTTCCATACATAAACCTCCTGGGTTGGTATTCAGTTCCGTATTGACGGCGGGCATACCGCTGCGATGTACGCGGAGCACGCCGATTAAAAAAAACGGCCAGGCGCGGGGGCGCCTGACCGTGTTAATCATTCTTCGTGTTTCAGCCCCGTAGAGAGGGCGTCCATTTCCTGTGACCAAAAGCTGCCCAGGTCCCGAGCGCGCTCGGCGGTACGCCCCCGGTAAAGCTGGGGGTTCGAGAAAAATTCATCGGGATTGTCCACGCCAACCGCCTGGAGTCGCCGGGAGATTTTTTCCCAAACTGTGCCGTCGGCTTTCATCACTTCAGACAGACTTTTTTCTTCCTGCTCCGCCTTGAGGGTGAATTTCCGAATTATCTCATGTGCATCGGCCTCCCCCTGACTGGAAAGGAGAATATATGCAGGTTCGGCAAGTACACTGGAACCTGCATTATCCAGATTGCGCTGGAGGCCTTTTCTATTTACCGTCATCCCTTCGAGAATTTTCACCATTCGCCGAACGGCCGCAGCAAATCCGCCGAGGATTTCCACAGTAAAACGCCCGGATGCAGAATTACTTAAATCCCGCTGATGTTCGGAAATCTGGTCCATATACAGGGTCATAATGCGGGGAGAAAATGCCTTCCAGAGACTCTTTACATGTTCACAGTTCCAGGGGTTGCGTTTTTGAGGCATGGTGGAAGAACCCACCTGGGTTGGGGAAAAATATTCCCTTACCTCATCTATTTCGCTTCGCTGAAGATGCCTCAGGTCATCCGCGAGGTTCGCAATGATGCCAAAGGCCGTATTGATTTCCAGAAAAAGCCGAAGAACATGTTCCGGCTCCACCATCTGGGTTGAATGATCGGAGGGTTTGAGCCCAAGCAAGGAAAGGGTATGACGTTCAAACTCCACCGGATCCTCATAAATCATGCTGGTGGCATTATAGCCTCCGACTGCCCCGGCAAGCTTACCTCTGAGATCCAAGCTGCGGATATCAATTTCACGGATGCTTTTTCCAAGACGGGAGACATACTCGGCGAAGCTATGACCCAGAGTAATAGGAACGGCATACTGCCCATGGGTTCTGCCGACCTGGGGAGTTTCTGCGTGCTCGGTGGCAAACCGGATAAGCTGCTGTTCCAATTCAATGAGCTGAGGAAGTATCACCCGGCGTACCGCATCCCTGAGCTTCAGGGCATTTGCGGTATCTAGGATATCCACACTTGTGGCACCCATGTGTAAAAAATGGCGGACTTCTTCGGGAACGAACTGTTTCATCACGTTCACCAGAGCGCGGATATTATGCTGGGTTTTCGATTCTTCTTCATACACCAATACAGGCTTGGTGTGCTCCACGGCCTCGTCTAATGCCTGTGTCATTTCCTCGTTCAACTGATTTTGAAAATGCAGATGACTTTTCACCAATGCAGCTTCCACTTTGGCACAGTAGAGAACCGATGCTTCTTCGCTGATGTACTTCCGTAACCGGTCAAACAATTCTTTGTTCGACTGGTAGTACCGGTGATCTAGAGGGGAGATGTTTGCGAAAATAGAGTGCTGTTCCATGTCGTATAATCACAAAAAGTCCCTGCTTTGTAAAGTGGGTGTTCACAATCATTTTAATTCAGGATATGAATACAATTGTATGAAAAATAATCGACCAGGCATAATATCAGGAATTTTTATATATTCAGTAATCATAACCGCCGTATTGCTTACATCGTGCAGTCATGACAGCACTCCCCTTCCCGCTCCCGGGGGAACAGATCAGAGCGGAGTTCTCATTCCCAGAGCCGGCGAAAATATTGAGCTTTTCGCTCCTCCGGAAAATGACGTTGAAGATTCCATCACAGAGGTTCAGCTGTCCGCCCGGATCGCCATACCGCCTGCCTATATTCCTCATCAGATTTACGAGTTCAGTTTAGATTTGGATGCGCCCGATGAGCAGGTAATTGTATTTAAATTCAGAGAAGGTCAGGATGACCATATCGGACTTCTCATAGCCGACTACGATCCTATCAGAGACGATTATTTCATCAGTTGGCAGTCCATGACCAAGGCCACCAGTCTTCAAACCTTTGTTCTATACACTCAGGATGTAATCGGTGACCGGCAGCAGGAACTTGTAGCCATAGGCACAAATAATCGGGGGGAGCAGACCCTGGATATTTTCCGGCAGCAAACCGGCAATGCCTATGGGCTTCAATTTTCCTCCATACTTAGTGTGGAAGCAGATATTGAAGCAGATATTGATGTGGTGGAACGGAACGAAGCATATAATAACGGTACAGGTACGGGCATAGCTTTCAGTGTACGGGCTTTGAACCAGGATCTAGAATCTGACAACCCCCTGGATATGGTCCGATCCGTGTACACCTGGCGTCCAACCCAGGGGCGTTATCTCCTCTCGTTTTCAGAAAAAATCCCGGGAAGCAGGGTTGAGGAGGATCAGCTTGCAGAGCTTTATTCGGGTAACCTGGATGACTACCATCGCTTTATCGATGGTCCTTGGGAACACCAGGACGGGAACCGCTTAGTGTTCTTCTCACGGATAACCGAATCAATCCAGCTTGCCACCGATGATCGGCAGCTGAATTTCAGCTGGACCGATTCTTCCCGTTGGGGCTTCGGGAGCAGTATTCGAATTCAAATGGAAAATGAGATTATCCGCAGCGTTATCCGAAGAATGCAGGTTTCTGTTCTTGACCTGAATACCATGGTAATTCAACTCAGCGGCGAGGAGAATAACAAATTCTGGTCTGGTACATATAATCGATTGCAGCAAAACGGTGAACAAGTACGGGGATTGGCTCCGGTACGAATGAATAGCGGAAAAGAACTGTATCCCCATGAAATTTCAGGGCTGTATGTCAGTGACACAAACTGGGAAATGTTCTTCTCGGCCCCATATATAACGTTCAGAACCCAGGAGGAAGAAAAGAGCGGCGGTTATGCGATCTACAGTCTGAACGGCGTCAGCATTATGCAGATCCATTATCTAAATGGAAGCGGTGAAAGAAAGCAGCAATTTATACTCGACTACGAGGAGTATAGTGAAGATAACGAAGAACACCGAATTATTACTCTTCAGGAAGTAAGGCTGAACAGCTATGGACCGGTTTCCCTTGGGGATGAACAGATTCAGCTTGAACAGGTGATACGACGCGAAGAAGATGAGTAATCATCTCTTATTCATCAACCACAAACCCTTCAATGCCCTCTTCCTTGAGTTGCAGTAATAGGCGTCGCGGGTTGGCGTAATTATCACTTCCTATTAATTGTTCATCCCTGCTGTCCAGAAGTACCCGGTATAGTTCCCTATCGGCATCGAAACTGAGAAACACAGGATATTCCCGCTGTTGTAGCCGCTTTTGAAATCCGGCGGCGTTTTCCCTGTTTGAAAATACTCCGAGTTGAATAAGCGCCATATCAGAGTCAGCTGTTTCGGTGGATAAGCTCGCGGCTGGGGTGGAACCGCTTGGAGAATTACCCTCCGGAGCTTCCCGTGTTTCCTGGAGTTTATATTGTTCTTGGATTTCCTGAGGTTCCTGCGGTTCTCCAATGTATCCCCGAATATAGCGGGGAACCTGATCCTCGGCAGTGCTGAGCACCCGGGGACCGGGGAAATATTCCAATCCCGGTTCTGGTACCGCCCTCTCGGGATTCCGACCTGCAAATTCCTCCAGGAGAAAGGTAAGTTCAGCGTATACCTCCCGTTGCTCTTCTGAAAGGGTTTCATCATTATCCGCCAGGCGTAAAAGGTTTCTCAGGATAAGAAGATTCTGGATGCTGTATCTGTTCCATGTCCCGAGTCCGGTTGCTTCTAAAAGTCTTTCTGCATAGCTGCGGTAGAGAAGATCCAAGGCCCTCGGGGTTGAACCCTCATCGATCAGCACTCTACTGAGTAAATAACTGCTCCGGTCATAATCTTCCCCTCCCGGAGAAGCCTGTTGAAGGTATGTTTGCAGTCTTTTCCGCGCTTGGGAAGGATTTCCCAGGGCCATGTATATTTCCGCAGCCTGAAGCAGAAATCCCCGATCCGGGAAAAACTGAGTCAGCTCGTCGGATAAAAGAGCGGCTTCCTGTAAATTGTTCATAAGAAGATACTGATGCAGGCGAAACTCCATCACCTTCAGTGCAAACTCTCTCTGCCGAGCAGAAATGATAAAACGGGCACTGCGCTCTTCCACTCTTTCCAGACGATTAAGCAGGGCAGCGGTGAATTGAAGGCCCGATATCAAAGTATTTTCACCTTCTTCTGCACCGGGCTCATCACCAACTTCGGCATGGGGCTCGCCGGAATCCGCATCATAGACTTCATTGAAGAATTCCAGGAGATTGGAAAACACTCGTTCCTGCAGATCTTCACCCGACGGAACGGACCTGTAATTAAACCTTTCCTGCCATTCTTCGGGAAGTTGGGACCATGCGGCTAAGCGGGAAAAACCATTCTGTGCACTGGAATCCCCCATTCTTCCATCTGTTTCGCTCCCGGGATCTGCATGAAGAAATTGGGGGAGAACAAGAAGCACAGAGAGTATCATTAACTTACCTGGGGTCATTTGAAGCTGGAACTTAATTCTCCGGAGGAGTATCCGGAAGCGGTGGAGCTGAATTTCCGCCTTTCCTGCCCGGTTTGGAACCGGACTTTTTTGCCATTTTCCGTTTTTTCGTCCGTCCAGCGGAGCCTGAGTCTTTAGTATCTGCATTTGCCTGCTCAATTTTCTCATTCTGTTTTTTCTTGATCTTCAAAGTTGTCCTGATGGTATAGGGTATGGCGAATACCGCACCAGCCAGAAATGAAACACCAATTGTGATAATTATCGGCACTTCAGAGAATTCATGGAGGCCTATTGAGATGCTGGAGGTGTAGCCCCAGTTAAATCCGATGAGTAATATAATCACTGCAAGAAAAACAATTACCGAAATTAATTTCCAGGGCATACAACTCTCCTATGGTTCTGAACAAATTCGAAACATGCCGTCTGGGCACTGTTCCGGATTCTTGAAACACTGCCGAACATCTTTCAAAATTGAATTTTGAAAGATGCTGGATAAATGGTCGAAATCATACCCCTTTTACACGACGGGAAAAATGATTTCTATAGGTCTTGGCAATTTCCAAAATCGCTGGTTTTAGAAATGGCCTCTAGCGTTATCAGGTGAAGATTCATCACTTTTTCTTAAATATAGAGTACACGGAACTTCCGATTTTCCACAAACCGAATCCTGCACTGATTACTCCGGCGGCACCCAGAATGAAACTGCTGATAACCTGAATCCCGGGTATGATGTTCAGGAAGCTCAATCCTGCAACACCGGCAACCACTGCTGCAATAGACTTCCATTTCGGATACTTATGCTGGATCCAGTAGGCCATGCTCCCCAAAACTGCTGCAATGAGCAAGCCGGGAATGGCAAGACTGCTGATTCCGTTCAGCAGGAAGATTCCCACCGAGGCCGTGATCGAAGCCAGGCCAAGTGATGTGGCTTTAACTCGCTCGTCCTGGTTTGCCGGGGGCTGAAAAACCGCCAGAATCTTGGAAGTGTTTGTATCCTTTTCCATAGTCACCTCTGAATAATATTTCACTTTGATATTTTGGCTGTCAGGTTAATAATACTCATCCGGCAGTCCTTATTCAATGTTTGAAACTTCTTTGCCCGGTGAAAACCATAGGTATGCCGGCTTCGTTGCAGGCTTCTATGGATTCAAAATCTCTGAGACTGCCGCCGGGCTGAACAACTCCCCCGATTTTTTCTTTGATTCCAACATCAACACCATCTCTGAATGGGAAAAAGGCGTCGGACACCATTATGCTTCCTTCCAGATCTCCCCGGAGTTCACGGGTTCGTTTCATGACTTCCGCTTCTTTATGGCTGTCCTGCAAAAGATTGAACGGGGTATTGAATAACTCCCAGCTCAATCGGTCGGCGCTTTTCCGGTACGCTTTATCCCTGGCAATTTCCGCCACCCCCACTCTATCCTGCTCTCCTGTTCCGATCCCCACCGTAGCTCCGTTTTTCACATAGATAACCGAATTGCTGGTAATCCCCGCTTCAACCAGCCATCCGAATAGCATATCTTCAAGCTGAGCCTGACTCGGTTCTGTACTTACCTGGTATTTCGTACCCTTATATTCGGTTTCTGCGGGAAGGAACTGATCAGGAGATAGAATCGCAGGCTCAAACTGATATTGAAGGATCAGCCCGCCGTCTATGAGACTGGAAAAATCCAGAACCTTCGTGCCGATGTATGTCTGAAGCCGGTTGATATTGTGGATCCTCATGACCCGGAGATTTTTTCTTCTCGCCAGTATTTCCAATACACCATCTTCAAAATCAGGAGCCGCAAGAATTTCTATGTAACTGGAAACCATATATTCGGCAGTTTCTTTATCCAGAGGCCGGTTAACTGCCACCGCTCCGCCAAAGGCGGCCAGCCGGTCTGCCTGAAAAGCCTTATGGTACGCATTGTACAGATCACCGCCCACCGCCGCACCGCTGGGGTTATTATGTTTAATAATCACAGCAGCAGGTTGTGAGTGCAAATACCGGAGTATGTTCAGGGCTGCATCTATGTCGGTAATGTTTATTTTTCCCGGATGTTTCCCGGATTGGAGCAATTCCGCGTCGCTGGCCAGATAATTCCCCGGTTCCAGGGTTTCCACCCCGCCAAGATGAAGGTTCCCGTTTACCGGCCGATACAGAGCTGCAGGCTGATCGGGATTTTCACCATAGCGCAGCCCCTTGCGTTCACCATTAATATCCCAGCTGGCTTTTTCGTAGAATAAAACCTGCCGTTTCCCGTTTTCTTCAAAGGCAATCTCCATCTTTCCAGGGAAATTGTCACTGTTTATTTCTCTGTACATCTTTTTCAGATCGCTCATCGCCATTCCTCCCCGCTGATTTGATACACCGAAGGAAGCTCTTCAATGCTGCATTCTGTAAGATATTTACTGATAGCCTGATCGTATTCAGCGGTGTGGGCGAAGCTCTGTCTGGCCAGGGTAAAGCGCTTTTTGAGACTCAACGAACCATTGCCCTCTTCCATGGCACTGAGAATCCCGTCATAGCTCTCAGGATTGCACACAGAAGCAACCCGGATATAGTTCTTCGCACTGGCCCTGAGCATGGTAGGACCGCCAATATCAATATGGCTCCGTGCAGATTCCAGGGTGTTGTCTTCCCGGGCAATCTGACTGCTGAAGGGATACAGGTTCACAACCACCATATCGAAATCTATGGAGGCGGTGCGGGTCATATCGGCTCGGTGATCAGGATTATACGGTTCACTCAGCAGCCCCAGATAAATGCGGTAATCCAGGGTTTTTACAAGCCCCCCCTGCATCTCAGGTTGACCGGTATAGGAACTCACCGGATGAAGCTTGCCGGAATGTATTCCGCCGTCAAAATCGGCGAGCTCTTCCTGAATTGTCCTGTAGGTACCGCCGGTACTGTACACATTCACCCCATGGCGAACCAACCCTCTTACAAATTCCCGTATGCCGGTTTTGTCGGAGACAGAGATAAGAGCATTTTTGATCTCCACTTGATCAGGAACCTTTTGCACGATGTTCATAGGTTTTTTCTCCCCTTTCGATATATGCATATGCTTCATGATTATGAATACTTTCCATGTTCTCGGCTTCCACGCTGAACCAGGGAAAATGATACTTCTGCTCCAGCCGCATCGTTACCTCCCTGACCAGATCCTCCACAAATACCGGATGGTCATAGCTATACTCTGTAACGAACTTTTCATCTTCCCGCTTTAAAAGGGTGTAGAGAGGAGCGGAAGCGCAGGATTCAATTTCCGAAATCATATCTTCAATCCAGAAGAACTCCCCCAATTCAACCAAAATCCGAATATAGCTGCGCTGGTTATGGGCACCGTATGCGGAAATCTCCTTGGAGCAGGGACAGAGAGTAAGAACAGGCACCTCAATTCCCACAAAAAATTCCCGGTAGTCACTGTTCACCTCGCCGATGAACTTGCAGTTGTACTCCATTTTGCTCGCCTGTCCGCTCACAGGCGCATGCTTTTCCATAAAGAACGGAAACCGAATTTCCCCAAGGGCCTTCTCCGCATCCAGTACATGCTTAATCTTTTCAAGCATGTTCAGAAAATTATTCATTCGGATATCATCCGAGTGGGCGTGGAACACCTCAATAAAACGGCTCATGTGGGTTCCTTTGAAATGGTGGGGAAGATTAACAAAGAGGTCAACTTCAGCACTTGTGTGCTGAACCGCCTCTTCTTTATCCAGGATTGTAATGGGATATTTAATATTTTTTACCCCCACTTTATCCAGGGCAAGATTCCTGGTGTCTGGAGTATTTTGGATGTCTTTCATCATGTGTTTACTCTTTTACCGGTTTTATTCAGTCATGCTACGTTTTGCAGATTGAAGGGTGTTCCACAACAGCATGGTGATGGTCATTGGACCAACTCCACCGGGAACAGGAGTGATGTACGATGCCTTTTGAGACACTTCATCGAAATCAACATCGCCGACCAGACGATACCCCCGCTTGCGGCTGCTGTCTTCCACCCGGTTCACACCAACATCTATTACAACCGCAGCTTCCCTGATCATATTTGCTGTGATCATGCCCGGTTTTCCGGCGGCGGCAATAACAATATCCGCTTCCCGGGTATGTTTGGCGATATCGGGGGTACGGCTGTGACAAACTGTTACCGTTGCGTTGCCTAAATCGCTTTTTTGCATCAGGAGATTTGCCAGGGGCTTGCCCACAATATTGCTTCTTCCCACAATTACACAATGCTTACCCTGGGGAGATACATCTATGGATTTCAATAGCTGAATAACTCCGTGGGGTGTACAGGGAAGAAACCCTTCCTGCCCGAGCATCATGTTGCCCAGACTTACCGGATGAAAGCCGTCAACATCCTTGTTGGGGGAGATGGCCTGAATGATTGTATCCGAATCGATATGGCCGGGGAGCGGAAGCTGTACTAAAATACCGTGAATTTCACTGTCGGTATTCAGCTCGTGTATAATGCTTAGAAGCTCCCCCTCACTGCAATCGGTATCCAGCCTGTAATCCCGGGAATACAGGCCGTTTTCCTTACAAGCCTTTTCCTTTCCCGCCACATAGCTTCTGCTGGCAGGATCATCCCCAACAAGGATTACCGCCAGTCCGGGAACGATCCCTTTTTCTGCCAATGCGGCAGTTTCAGATTTAATTTCGCTGCGTAATTGGGCAGCGACATGTTTTCCATCAATTATTTTTGCTTGCATAGAAAGGATGTAGCATAGCTAATAACAAATTTCAACTCGATTCGTTTTGCCTGATTATTCTCCGGATAAACCCTGTACAGATTATGTAATCAGAAACGGTCTTGGATGTTATTCACATTGAAACCCCACTTATGCTGTGCTACTATTGCACAGGTTTATTCCGGCACAATCCGGAATAAGCAGGGCGAACCTAATTTTTGGAGAGTAGTTTGTGAAATCACACCACCCCCTATACCGTTCTATATTCGTTTTTTGCATCCTTTGTATTGCTGCGCTGCCTTTGAGCGCCCAGGACCTTCCCGAAGGGGAGCCCGAAGAAGAGAGAGTTGAGATCTCCAGAGTTTTAGGAGACCAGTATCTCACTATAGGCTTGGGAACTCCCATACCTCTTTTCATTTTTGATCCCACCGGTTCTGACAGCGAATCTGCAGTCAAACCAATGAATCTTAAAATGGGAATGGCAGGCGGCCTTGGCTGGTCGGCATTCATAGGCAATAACCTGAGTCTGGGCCTGGAAGTAAACGCCTCCTACAACGCCGACCCCAACGGCGAAGGATTTTTCATCGTACCAATGGGTTTTCAGACTAATTATTTCCTTCGAAGTTTTCCCTTTGAAGTGCCACTTCACTTTGGAAGCGGACTCACCATTTCCCGATATAAAGACCTCACGAGTTTCAGTTTCATGTTGAAAGGCGGCACCGCCGTGTACTGGAATGCCACGGAAGACTGGTCGTTCGGTCTCAACCTCAATTACTGGTGGCTCCCGGAGATTTACCGGGACAACGACTCTGGTGCGCCGGCAAGCATGACGCGGTTCGGAAACTTTCTGGAAGTTACGGTTCGCGCAATGTATAATTTCTAAGGGTCTTGGCAATTTCCAAGATCGCTGATTTATGAAATTGCCTCAACGAATTTCGATAATCAAAAACGGAGTTTTTATGCGAATACATCAGAATAAAAATACATTATCCCCAGGACATTTAGTCTCAATCCTGTATGTGGTTTTTGCAAGCCTCATACTGATCTCTTCCTGCGGGAATTCAGTGGGACTGTTTTACAGCGTGGAGAATGTTGTGAAAGTCGATGAGGAAGGAAGGGATCTGCCTGATGACGCTCCTATCAGCAGTTTCACAGCCGGGAGCGAACAATATTTTATCACTACCAGCACCCTTCTCACCCGCGTAGCTGCTGCCTCGGAGAGCACCGAGACTGGGTATGCCTGGAAACAGATCACTGCTCCGGTATATGGAAGCGGTACGAGCTACGGAAACGCATTTAAAGCTGCGCTGGTAAACGGTAATCTGCTGGTCCAGTTCAACGATGATACCTCTGACGGATTGACAGCCGGCCTCTATTACAGCTCTGAAAGCGAATTGAGCTATACAGATGAAGAGATCAGTCCCGAATGGAATCCGGTATCCGCAGTAAATAATCCCGAATCAGGCGGGCGACCTGCGGGTTTCTTCATCACCGAAGCCGGTATTATTATACAGCTCCAAGAGAAAACCGAAAACGATGGAATACTCTACTATACTCTTTATGAGCTCAGTTCCGACTTCGCTACAGCCACAGAAATAGCCAGTGATCTGCCCGCACCCATTGTAGATGGGGAAACCAGCGGTACAGATACCTGGTTTATTTCCTCCTCCCGAATTTACCGCGCCGATTCAGCCGATCTCAGCACCTTCAGCAGCATTCCAGAACTGGATGCTCAAGACTCCGTTTTCGATAACGACAATCTCAAACCCCAGGATTCAAGCGGTGACCTGAAAACCTACGGTTTCAGCGGACTGGAAAGTACCGGCAGCGATATTCTGTATGTAACAAGCAGCAAAGGGTTTATTTACTCATGGAACGGCTCCTGGAGCGTCTTCAGCGATTCAGATGGTAACCCCCGTAGGTT
The DNA here is from genome assembly GCF_059431795.1 of Salinispira sp. Lineage (NCBI taxonomy): Bacteria > Pseudomonadati > Spirochaetota > Spirochaetia > Spirochaetales > Spirochaetaceae > Salinispira > Salinispira sp. The sequence continues at coordinate 96,971 of NZ_JBXWXS010000031.1, read as the reverse complement.
CTCTAATCCCGACGGCGTGTACACGCGCTTCACCGATTTGCTCTATATGTCCAGTTCTCCCCTCGGCGATAATGTGCTGGCAGCTGGTTCAGAGAACGAGGGATATATATTACTCGACACGGATGAAGAGAGTGCCGTGTATTATGATGCTGAGGATGTGGAAAGCACTAATCTATATTACACAGATTTATACAAATCACATATTTCAATGCTGGTACATGATAGCCAAGGGGGCAGAAACAGTGTCTTCGCTCTTACACCGAATAATTCCCTCTGGCGTGGAAGTTCGCAGGATCAGCGTCTCATTTGGGTTCGCGAATAATATCAATTGATAATGCCCCAAAGAGTGTGGAAACAGCTGCCCAGCGCCTCTGTTGAGCGCTGATGCAAGCTATTGAAGTTTCATCCACACTCTTTGGGGCACTCTTTTTGGGGCACTCCTATAGTACTATAATCCTTGATTAATAATATTGTTGCTGAATATTACGCCCTGATTATCCAGGGTTTCCAGTTCCTGCAGCGTCTGATATCGGCCGGCCTGACGGGCGGAACTACGGAAACTGTCGGTGAATTCTTCCAGTAATACCCCCCAGTTTTCGAATGTGTTAGAAGCCACTTCCAGAGAAATATCTGAGAGTGTGCTCTGCAGCCGGATCGCTGCAGCGCTGCTGATACCCGAAAGACTGTTGTCCTGAATTAAAAAGCTACCGGCTCCGCTAATTTGAAAGGCAGTTGCAAATCCCTCTTCGCCGCTGAGTGCCAGACGATTTCCGGTAAACTCGCCGGAACTTTTTTCCAGCAATGCCAAGGTATATTCGGCCGTAATGAGACCGGTAAATTCACTCGAATGGATGGAAAGTTCTGCGGAGTTTCTCGCATGAATTGCATTTACGAAATCTCCTGCTCCCACCGCCTGAAAACTGCTCTCCTCAATGGCTAATCGCCCGCCTGTAATAAGAATTCCCTTAACCCCAAAATTGGCTTCAAGATTTAACTCCATCCTGCTGAGTTCAAGGTCCGAATTGCTGACCGCAAGAAGGCTCACAACTGCTGCATTCCTGCTGCCCTGCACAGTGCTGTCACGAAGTCGTAGCTCGGAGTTCTCCCCATACACCGCATTGGCAGTGGAACTTCCGAATCCGCTGCCCAATACTGAATTGCTGTGAAGATCCAGACTGGAGTTATAGAGATACAGGGCGATGGTATTATCGCCGGAGCCGGGCAAAATCCGACTGGAAGAAATATCCAGTTGGGATTCCTGACTGTGTATGAGAATGTAACTGGAGTGTATTCCCTCATCAAGAAAATCCGGAAGTTCTTCAGCACTTACAAGGGAATTGCTCATGCGAAGTTGGGAGTCCCGGAGTTTTATCAGCATTCCCTCTTCCAGTTCGTAACCGATAATCTGTGAATCCATCAGTGAAATTCGGGATTTTTCAGATTCAATACCCCGACTCCTTCCGGCTACGCTCATGCGTATAGCCGAAAGATCTATGGATCCGCCGCTTGAATTAATAAGACTCTCAAGATCTTTTGCAGAATCGCTGAGAAAAACTGAATCGAGAACCAGAGAACTGGCACGGGTATCGATAAGAGATTCACCCCTGAATGATTTATCTGCATAGAGGTAGCTATCTTCATCTGAATCTGACTCCCAAAAAGTATCGAAGGATCCATATATGCCCAAATTCATGGGGATACTCAATGGTGCGTCCAGCGGATAATTCCCGCTTTGCAAATAAATTTCGCTGAGATTATGCTCTCCGGCATACCCGACGGCGGTGGCAAGCCGGTTGAACGGTTCGCTTCTGCTGCCATTACCGGTTTCCGATCTTGAAGGATCCACAAAAACATTTCGCTTATCGATAATGATATTCCAGCTGCGGTCCTGTGCACTTCTGTTTCCCGCCCGGTCATAGGAATATCCGCGAATGGTGTAGAGCTTGAGTTCCCCGGGGTCAGCCTGTAATGTGAACGGCTCAGTATAGTTCTCAAATTCGCCGGGGCTCATGCTTGACGGGGCTACAAAATCCCGATCCCACTCCCGGGGTAAGTTTCCGGAATCATAGATATATGAACGAAGCTGGTACACAACCTGGCCCTCATTCTCTACAGACATCCGAATGTTCTGATCCTCGTGGAGATATTCCTGTGTAGAAAGCCCGGAAATGGCCGGTGGAAGAGGCGGGGTTTTGTCCAGCGTAAAACTGAACTGAAGCTCCCGGCTGGGTTCATATCCTGGTATGAATTGACGCAGGCGAATGCGATATTGCACTGTTTCACCTTCGGCGGCCTGGAAATCGAGCCGGGAATTCCAGATGGTTGAACGCTGGTCTACTGCCTCGGGATCAGTTCCGTCGGAGCTGATTTCATAGCGGACGATCCCGTCGGAAGACGGATAGACCTGAATGCTCTGGGAAGATGTGTAGACAGCTCCATCCTGTATACCGGACACCTTCGGAACAGCTGCGATCTGAAGTCGCGGAAGCACCCGCTCCTGTATACGGCTTCGGTTTCCTGCATTGTCCACCGCTCGGTAAAGCAGACGCATTCGTGAGAAATCGTCGGGAATTTGCCATTCAAACGGCGCTTCATAGGGGGAAAATTCATCGGCAGTTCTGTCCAATCCCGATACCAACGCATACTCTATCTTGTTTTCATCCGCAGTAGCCCAGCTGATCTTTCCACTATTGCCGTCTCTGCTGATTTCCGGCTCAGGAGGAGGATCGGGGTTCTCTTTGTCGATGGTAAACTCAAAGCTGTTACTTACCTCTCCAAGATTACCAGCAGAATCCCTGCTGCGAAAAAGGAGCGTGTAGGTTAATTCACTTCCCGGAACTCCCTGCAATTCCAAGCTCTTTCCCGAACGACTTGATGCAGTACCGGGCACTGGAGGAGTTCCGTCTCTACTCAATTCATACAGTACTGACTCATCCGATTCGAATTCAATGCGTAAATTGTCGGAACTTCGAAAAATATATTGACCCAGCTGTTGCTTGATTACTTCGCCCTGTCGGTAGATTCTCAATCCAGGCAGTTCCGGCTTTTCCCGGTCAAGGGCAAAGCTGATTTCCACCGGTTCACTGGTATTACCCGCCGGATCAACCGATTGAGCCCGCAGCTCATATATTATACGCCGTCCATCTACTCCGGGAAGTGTAACCGGACCGGCATACACGCTTTCAGGCTCAATGGACTGTTCAGCGTCTTTTCTTCGAATTTTGTAAATAATTCGATTGCCCTCATCTGAGCTGAGTCGGAACTCCAGCGTTTGGCCGTACTCCACACCCTCATCCACACCGCTTACTTCCGGGGGTGAAGGAGGAATCGTATCGTATCGAATGTCGAACCGGCTCTCAGAACCCCGTAATGAGGGATTCCCCTGGGAAACGGGTAAAACGCGTATACTAATTTGCTCATCGCTTCGGTCCGGTGAAATACGCAGCTGCAGGCTGCGCAACGTCCAGGGACTCTCCGTATCCGGGGGTTCTGCCTGGCGGCCGTTTCTCCCTACGCTGTAATAATAGCGGACTCCCGGCTCCGGCCGGTGAATGTCCAATTCAATGGGGTTTTCAGAAACAGCTGCACCCGGGATTGCTCCGACAATTTCCGCAGAAGAAGGTTCACGCCGATGTACAGGTACTATTCCGCTTCTATTGATCCCTATGCTGCCATTTTCATGGTGAGAGCGTGCTTCAATAATAAAATTAATATTGCTGCCTTCAGAGACAGGCAGACTAAAAGGCGAATCGTACTTTCGAAAGGAACCGCTCACCGTTTCATCCGGCTCATCCCCTTTGAAAGTATCGGGCTTTAAAGGATCGGGAATTCGGATCGCCCGGTAGTCCAACTTCAGTATCTCATGATTTTCCTGGGCTGTAATTGAAATCTGCTCACCATCTATTCCAATACGTGGACCGATGTTGTGTCCCTCCGAGAGATTCAGATTCCTGGACAATATCTCCTGAGATTCCGTACCGGAAGAACTGTAGCGTGTAATCAACATCTCCCGGTCAGCCGCGGATCCGGGAAGCAAAGGAAGCTCCAACGATGTATCCGCAGGAATCAAACCTGTTCTAAACTCCCCTGAAGAAAAGCTCAGCCGATACCCTGAAGACCCGGCAGCAGTCTGTCCTGACAAAACAGGGTTGAGGGTGATTTGATTATCTTCTCTGGCTTCAGTGATTTCCAGGCTGTAATCCGGAGGGGAGGAAATACTCAGATCCCGCGCATATACTTCGCTCCAGGAGCTTTCATTTTTCCGTGCCTGAATACGGAGCTGTATTTCTGTCCTGTCACCGGGCAAGAGAATTTCTTCGTCAAGAAATATTTCTTTAAGGTTTCCATCACTTTCGGCAGAGGGGGCACTGCCGTCCAGTGTATAAAAAAGCCGTATCCCGGGTTCGTTTTGGGTACTGCTGCGTATGCGCAGACGCCTTGAAACAGTAGCTGTCTCAGAAACGGAAACAAAATCATCATGCGCCTGATTGAAATAAAGCAGATCCAGTGCAGGAAGACGGGGCCGACGTCCATCGAGAAGAAAAAGATAGCGGTATTCACGGTTGTCCCTGCTGTCAAGAATTCGCAACGGCAAAGCCCGGAGGCTTCCTTCCTGGGGCCTTATGCGGAGTGGGCGGTCAAGAGGACTGTCAAAGCGGCTCACTTCATTCCGATCATCTGCACGGTAGAATAATCCGCTGCGGACCGCAGGAACCTGTAATGGTCTGGAAACAGACCCCTGCTCAAGACTTCCATAGTTTCCGTCAGCTGCAGAAAAAACAATATCTTTATGAAGGTGCTCACCATTATGGGTAGTACCGTGTATTCTGAGACGGATATCATTTCCGGCGGGCAAAAGAACCGGATTGGAGTAGCTGCGTCCACCCAGTCGGGGATCTTTTCCGTCCAGAGTGTAAGTTAAAGCTGAGAAGCCTCTATCATCAATGTAGAGCAGTTGGCGATTTGCAAAATCCCCGGGAACCGGACTTACAATGGGAATTGCATCCGCTTCGATTTCCTGCCGCCGATCAATTTCTATCCTGAAATCAGAAGGCTGAGACCTGTTTCCCGCTTCATCCAGGGCGTATACTCTGATTGCATATGGTGTAAACTTTCCACTTGTTCCATCAAGTTTGAAGTGCTCCCCTTCGTTCAACCGAAGTTCCCTGCGGCTCGCCCCCGAACTAATCGTTACTTCAAATTCTTCAGCGTCAGAAGCCAATGGAGAGAATTCACCTCGTCTCATGTATCTTCCTGCCGGGCGATCCAGCCTGACGGGACCCGGAGGTATTTTATCAATGGTATATTGAATAAATTCTCTTCGGATCACTTTGTCATCTCGGACCAGCAGCAACTCAATTTCATAGCGGTACTGGGTGTTCTCCGGTGTGCGAAGTACCAGCGGATCAGTATAGCGCGCAAAATCTGATTGCCCGGCAGAGGTATACCTGAACAGAATATCGCTGAAATCCAGTTCAGGTTGAATTTGAAGAATTACATCCCGTGAATAACGACCCGGCGGAGATGACAGCCCCAGCTCCTGGCTCGGATTCTGGGCAAGCAGATGGAGAGAAAAGAAAAGACAAAAAATAATGCACAATACCCAGCGCTTCACCCAATTCCTCCATGAATCACTTCGTTCAGCTGTTCAGATTTTTCAGGATTCCGGCCACCTCTGGATCCTGGGAATAATGGCTTTCAATTTCTTCCCCAGTAAGGCCAACCAGTTCATGACTGAGATAATGAACCCAGTTATCCTCCTGGGGGCTATTCATTTCGATTTTACGGCAATAATATTCAGGGTGGATTGCCAGCTGCTCTTTCTGAAAGTTGCGGATTTTATAATCATGGACTGCAATCCGAACATCATTCCGGGGAACTCCATTGGCAACTATGACCTCAACCAGATAATTAATGGTCCGTCCAGAATCAAAAATATCATCTACGATCAGGACCTTGTCCCCGTGGCGGAGATGCTGTGGATCATAGGTCCAGCCATCGATGCGGATATGCTGTTGCTGCTGCACCCCCGTATAAGAATGTGCTACGACGGCGGCATAAAATACCGGACGCTCATCATCCCTTCGGACCAATTTAAAATATTCGCTGATTACGTTTCCGAGATACGCTCCGCCCCGGAGGCTGACATAGATCACATCGGGGATAAATCCATCCTGATGAATCCGATGTGCCAGTTTGATGGCATTGTCGCGGATTTTTCTGTAGCTGATAAACTCTTTCAATCTTTTCCTCTATGGCTGCAACCACGGTTGCGGATTTCCCAAGCCGGGATGAATTGGACAGCCCGGCATTTTGAGAATACCGGGCTGTATGTGCTTACTAAACTATACTACAAAGCGGTTTATTTTACGATAGTCACTTTCAGTTCAACACCTTCCCGCCAGTAACTGATTTCGGTTTCTCCTTCCGATTGACCGAGTGCTTCGTAAAACTCCACAAGATTTGAAACCGGGCTTTCGTTCACAGCGGTGACAATATCTCCGGCAGAAAGACCTGCTATGGCGGAGGGTGTACGGGGGATGACCTGACTTACTATGACGCCCTGCAAATCAGAAATCTCTTCAATTTGTTCACGAATTTCATCGGTTAAGGGGTATACGGAGAAGCCCGGGTAAAGATCTCGTGACTGCCCGGCTATCTCTTCCTCGGTATCCCTGGAAGTAATCTCAACCTGGAGGTTTATCTGTTCACCATTGCGGATAAGCTGAAATTCGGCGGTTTCACCGGCAATAAGATCTCCCACTTCCCGAACAAGGGCGTCTGAACTGGAAATATCCATTCCATTGATTGAGGTAATGAAGTCACCGGGCTGCAGACTGGATCGTCCCGCGGGAGAGTTCTGATACACTGAGTTGATTAAGGCCCCGTTGGTATTTTCAATATCCAGACCTTCGGCTATGGTTTCATCAATTGAAATGATGCTTACGCCAAGCCAACCGTATTCCACCATTCCCTGCTCGATAAAATCATCCACAGCTCTCTTCACATTATTGATGGGAATAGAAAATCCCAATCCGATGCTGCCTCCTGTCTGTGAGCTGATCCAGGTATTAATTCCAACCACTTCTCCGTAAATATTGACCAGTGCACCACCGGAGTTACCCCGGTTTATTGCCGCATCAGTCTGGATGAAATCGCTGATATTCCCTTGAGGTCCGCCGGTTCTGCCCACAGCAGAAACAATTCCCGCGGTAACAGTTGATTGAAAACCCAGAGGAGAGCCCATGGCTAACACCCAGTCACCCACCTGAAGAGTGTCCGAATCGCCCAGAGTGGCAATGACAATATCCCGCTCTCTGGATGTAAATTCCACAAGAGCTAAATCTTTGCGTTCGTCCCTTCCGACCAGACTGGCAACATATGATCGGCCATCATCCAGACGAATGGTGATCTCTTCCGCGTCACCCACCACATGTGCGTTGGTGAGCACATAATAACTGTTGCCGTCCCTGCGAACAATTATTCCCGACCCGAGACCTTCGCTGCGGAATTCCCGGTCCTGTTCTCCCTCTTCGCCGTCAGGGCTAAAGAAGAAATCGAAAAAAGGGATGCCATTCTCCCCCCGGGGAACTTGCACATTCCGCACTTCAACCACATCTACTCTCACAACTGCCGGGAGTACTGCCTGAATGACTGAACGGAAGGAGTTCTGCATTTCCTCCATATCCATCACAGCCGGTGCGGAAACTCTTACCGGAGCTTCCTGGCTACTTGAGGGTTCGCCGGTGGAATTACAAGCACTGAAAAGAAGTAGCGCCGCTATACCTGCAAAAAGAATCTTGTTGTGAATTTTCATACCTTCCTCCTGAATTACATCTCTAACCAATTCTACGTGTAACGAAATCGTCAGCTCAATAAAAAATCGCCCTTCATAGGGTACTCATCTGGCTTCTCTGCCGTCTCCAATGCTGAGTTCTCATCTGGCTTCTCGGCGGAGGGTGAGAATCTCTGTATGATCTTCATGGATGGCAATAGTGTGTTCGAAATGTGCGGATATGCTCCGGTCTCTGGTTTCAACCGTCCAATCATCATCCTGAACGTATACGGAATCTCCACCCATATTGATCATAGGTTCAATGGCAATTACCATTCCCGGTTTGAGCCTGGGATTGGGACCGCTGCCGGGATAATTGGGGACGCTGGGTTCCTCATGAACGTCCAGTCCTACACCGTGTCCAGAGTACTCTCGGACAACTCCGTAGCCCTTGGGTTTACAGTGTTTATACACGGCCCGGGATATATCCTTGATTCTATTTCCGTATACTGCGGCTTCAATCCCTTTATACAGACTTTCTTCGGTGGTCTTCAGGAGTGCAGTAACTTCTTCCGAGATGGATCCCACGGCAAATGTGTAGGCACTGTCACTGATATACCCGTTCAGATTAATTCCGCAATCGATGGAAATTACATCCCCCTCTTCCAACGGATTGGTGTTGGGTATTCCGTGAATAACCTGGGAATTCACCGACGTACACAGAGCTGCGGGAAAGCCGCCGTATCCCAGAAATGCTGGAGTCCCGCCGTGATCTGAAATAAATGTACGGGCCATGCGATCGAGTTCCTTAGGGCTAACCCCCGGCTGTATTTCCGGTTCTAGAACATCAAAAAGGTCGGCGAGGAGCCGACAGGATATGCGGATACCTTCAAGCTGTTCACGGTTCTTTATCTTTATCATATATTCCTCATGTCTAAAGTATTATCTGCGTTGGGTTTGAGCAAACATTTCTTCGAGCCTGGGCATCAATATGTGTCTGCTTTTTAGTGCATGAAGTTCATTCATTAGCTCCCGGGCTTCATCTATTTGCTCATTCAGTAGATAGGAAAGTGTCAAATACACCAGAATTTCCCGGTATTCCTTTGTGTACAACAATGCGTTGTTTCCTGCGGTATAGCCTGATCGGGTCAGGATCTGAGACCTGCTCAGGCGAAAATAATTCTGTGCAGCCCTGGGAGTCTGCCGGGATAATTCCAGCCGTCCCAGGTTGAACGAAGCGGCATAACTCCCTGCATCCGAGGCAGCCTGCAAATAATCCCTGGCTGCATCCTCTTCACCATTGAGAAAATGGAGAAATCCGCGATATAGATTGATATCCCGGTCAACTGCAGTTGAGTTTAATGTGATAAGCTGATCAATCTCTCTGCGGTGATCATGAATACTCAGAAAATACAGAAGAAGATTTCTCAGCTCCGTATCATCGGGATGTTGATTGTACAAATCCCAAAAGAAATTAATTCCGTCCTCTATGGCGAAATCCCCGGTTTCGCTCAGATATCGATCTAAAATTACAAGTATATCCGAACGATAAGAACCGGGAAGGTTTCTGAAATAAAATATATTGAGATCTTTAAAATCCTGATTTTCCATGCGGGCACCGGTGCTGCTGAGAAGCCCGCTGAGCACCTCTGAGCCCGGATAGGCCTCAGCAGCCCGTTCTCTCAGATCGGTTCCCGCCACTCTGCCGCCGGGCAGCACTCCATGTGCATGCTCCAGGGCGATGAGGTTCTCATAGACTCCGGACCCCGGATCGTTAGAATTCAGAGCAAGCATTTCCAGCACTCCGTAACTCTTTGCCGGTTCACCGCTGAAAAAGTAGAGGTCGGCCAGCATACGATCGACCTCAGAGCTTACGGGATCATTTTTTGAACGTACCAAAGTGGAAAGCTCGCCCCCGCGAGTGAACAATCCGGCGTCATAGGCAAGTCGGGTAAGCAGTAACGCCTCACCCCGGGATGCAAGCAGCTCCTTCCTGGCATATGCGATTTCAAAAGCTTTATCAACATCTCCCAAAGCTGCATACATGAGCACTGCATTCACAAAATATCTATGATCGCCGGTAAGCAGACCTGCCTGATACATGGCTTGGGGATCCGCCATGGCCTGGGGAGTGAGTGGAAGGATAGAATCTTCAAGAAAAGGTGTTCCGCCCAGACTTCCGGGATTAATCCCTCCCCGCAGATATGCCTCGATCTTCAGCTGCACAAAACGGTCTGAATCCAACCCCAGGGCCTTGGCGGCTGCGGCCTGGAATTCTTCCTGTTCGAGGAGATAGTTCACATACAGTGCCAGAAGCGGCTGATTTCCAGGGAATTTAGACTGACCTTTTCTGATTACTTCCCCGGGGAAACCGTCTGCAATTCCCAGCTCTTTCAGCTGTTCTCCCCGCTTGATAATCCGGAGAAAATCTACTGAACTGCGGGATGCGGATAATGCGGCCTTTAGCTTCTGAAGGGCCGCATCATAGCGTTCTTCTTCCAAATATATATCGCTTTGGATTAAATTTTCCCGATAGGCTGCGCTGCTTCGCATAGTGAGCAGCCGGGTTGTGACAATTGTGAGAATCAGAGCTGAGAAGATCAGCGATAACAGCGTAATGCTCCGCCGATGCCTGTCTATCCAGTCCCGTAAATCAGCCATGTTCCTTTCTGATGGCGTCCAGGACGCCGTTGATTATTTTGAAAGTTTGATCTGAACCGAAATCTTTGGCAATTTCCACGGCTTCATTGATAATAATTTGGGCAGGTGTATCGCCGGTATACACTAATTCATAGCAGCCCAGGCGCATTATTCCCAGATCGAGTTTATTGAGCCGTTCAAATTCCCAATGATTTAAATGTTTTTTAATTTGATCATCGATTTCCACAAGATGCTCCACCACACCATGAAGGAGCATTCGGGAAAACAAAAGTTTCTCGTCCCGGTCGTTTCCCTGGTATTCGTACCACGGGAAATCAAGGAGACTCCCCATGTCACGCTGATTGAACTCCTGACTGTACAGGGCCTGGATTACCAGGACCCTGCTTTTCCGCCTTGAGAGCATGCTACCACCTACCAGGAAATATTATTTTCGACGATACGAATTTCGGCTTCGCTGCGAAGATCTGAAATAATCTCATCCAGAGCCTGCTGTATGGCAGCCTGTTGTTTCTGATTCATGATGTACTGGGTTATCTGCTGGCGTACAGTGAGCTTCTGCCCGGGAAGCAGGGGATCATCAATATCCAGGAGCCTTGGTCGGCGCCGATCGGTGATTTTAACGATATGAAACCCGATGGAAGACTCCAGAACCCCTGAGAGTTCATTCTGCTGGAGAGCAAGTACATTCCGTACAAACTGTTGACCCAGAACCTGAACTGCATTGGGATCACCGTTAATTACATATCCAAAATCCCCTCCGGTGTAGCTTGCATCATCGAGACTTTCACGCACAATGGCATCAAATTCCTGGGTTCCTCCGTTTCGCACCCTGCGGGCAAAGCGGTCGATTTTCTCCCGTGCATCGGCGGTTTCGGCATCGCTCATCTGCCGTGTATCAATAAAAATATGAGTGAAGCCGCTCATTGCAGGAGAGAGGAAACTCTGGGCGTTCTCTTCGTACACAGAATTGATTTCCTGGTCGGTTGGTGCAGCTAGATTCTGCAGTAACTGGGGTTTGGCGGCACCGATGTATTTTTCCTGGATGATCCGGCGTTCAAGCTGAGCGGTATACTCATCCCAGCTCATGCCCGTCTGTTGCTCAACCATTTGACGGAACCGGGCATCATCTACCTGAACTCCCATACTAGATTTCTGCATTTGCACCGCGTTGGATAACTCATTATCACTCACAGTGAGCCCTTCCCTGTCCGCGGCCTGATTAATAAGAATGCTATTTATCCGGGACTGAAAGATTTCCTCTTTCTGCTGGGCGTTAAGATTTCCCTGGAATTGCTGTTCCAGCATTGCAAATTGGTCGTCCATCTCACTCTGGCTCACCACTTCTGTTTCTGTGAGGCGGACTGTGGCTAAGGTCTTGTCCAGCAGCTGTGCAGTCAGCTGAAATGTGGAAAAAACCGTCAGTATGAGGACTGATGAAATGATTCTTCGTCTGTTAATCATAGTATCACCTAAATAATAAATTTTACCTCCGGATAGTGTTTTCCGGGGTAATTATGAGTTGAACCCTCTTCGGGAAAGCCGGCTTTCAAGACCGCGTATTCCCTGAATCTTCGGGTTCATCTTCTTGGCTTCGCTGAGAAAAAATCGTGCCTTCCGTTTATCCGCAGCGGCAAGATGCAATTCAGCGAGCTTTTTCATGTATACAGCCCGCTCCTTCATTGCCAAGGGAAGCTGGGCCATCTTTAATACAAAATCAATGTGCACCAATGTGGTTACATTACCGGTCATTTTTTGGGTCACCAGAACTCGCATCCGATCCAGGACTTCCTGAAAAAAATGCCGGAAATAGGGACGCTCAAGTTCAAAATCGATGAGCGTTTTAAAGATGTTAAACGCTGCAGGGTAATCGCCATTATCCTCGTATTCCTCCGCAAGAAGGAAACTGCAATCCATGAAATCTTCCCTGTCCAGATGCATACTGAGATCAAAGTCCTTCTCCCGGACGAGGGTATCGTATAAATCCACCGCCTCACGTTCGTGTGCATGAAGAAGGTCAAAAAAAATCAGTTTTCCCTGAGAGTCCAGATCATCTTCCCGGGAAAGGAGAAAATCCCGATAATCGAAGCCGCCGGAGGGAAACACCTGTTTATACCGGATATCATACTCTCTCCGGAGACCTTGATCAATGAGGGTTTCGTAGGCGCTGAGGAGTTCACGCATTGCTGCCAATGCTTTGGGGGAACTGTTCCCGGTGTCCGGGTGTATCTCTTTAGCTCTTCTGCGGAACGCCCGTTTAATACCCTGGCTGTCCGCATCAGGATCTATCTGGAGAAGTTTATAATAATCTGGGAATCCGTCTACATAATCCATGACATCCGCGTCTTTGTATCAGCCGGCTGAAAAATCAGGAATCAATGCTGAACCACAAGTTTCTTTCCGATTTCCTCGGCCAAGGCTTCATCGCCGATCACCTCGGAAAACTTGAGAAACATTCCCTCGCCTTCCATTACTGACATAAGCCTGTTCAGGGACTTTGCGGCAAATAAGGGTTTCGGTAAAATATATCCGAAACAGCGTTTGCCCGCCACCATGCCCGAATTTTTCAGAAAATCGCCCACCTGGCGGGGAAGCTTTTGGTTGAAGAGACCGGGAACTTCAGTTCCGAATGCTATGTATTGATAAATGGTGAGTTTACTGTTTACGTCCATTCCGGCGTCAATTAAATCGACCTGAAATCCCTGTGATTCCAGACCTTTGGCAAGCGCTTTGCTGACTTTCAGAATTTTGTCCCGATTTTTTACGGGATAAAAGACCACTGCTACTCTCATATGTACGTCTCCTGAAGGCTGTACTCCATGTAATCAGCGGGGCGGCCATTTCAAAAATCGCGGACTTTCAAAACCACCGGTACCATTGGAACCAGTAAATATATATAGTATATATTTACGTTTTGACCCCCAAAGAAAAGACCGTTCAATACACGAGTAATGAACAATCATTTAGAGTATACACGAAAAAAGGGGGAAAAAGAAGAGAACTGCCCTGCCGGAGGCGATCCGGCGGGCAAAGAACTGATTACTCGCCGTCTTCATCGCCTTCGGGAGTCGTCCACCATTCAGTGCTGGTTTCTTCCCGTTCCGCCTGAAGCGCTGCGGCTTCAATATCGCTGGTGTCCGGGCTGCGGTTAACCCATGCAAGCCCCAGACTGCTGAGAAGAAAAATGACACCGAGAAGGGTTGTAGTTCTGGTGAGAAAATTGCCTTTTCTGTTTCCGATCTGTCCTGACATTCCGCCGCCGCCGAATATACCGCCCAGACCTTCTCCCTGTTCATCCTGAAGGAGTACAACAATGAGCAGGAGAATTGCAGAAATAGCAAAAATAACCAGAAGAAGAACTGATAATGCTGCCATAGATTTTATCCTTATCCTGAAAATAAAAATCGGGGGTGACTGAAATGGAGGCGTGAACAGCTACATCCGTAAAAAACGGACTGTCAGCGCCTCACTTTTTAGTCACCCCCGCATAATGCTTTTTACGGCAGGGTATTATGTATCAAATTTTGCGATGGCTGTAAAGTCCTCAACTTTGAGACTTGCGCCGCCCACAAGAGCTCCGTCAATATTAGGCTTAGCCATGAGCTCTTTTACATTGCCGGGTTTTACCGATCCGCCGTACTGAATAATCATGGATTCCGCTGCATCGTTTGAATAAATCTGGGCAAGCACCTTTCGGATAAACGCGTGTACATCGTCCGCATCCTGGGGAGTTGCAGTCTTACCGGTACCGATGGCCCAAACCGGCTCATAGGCAATCGTCACCTTGCTCAGAGCAGATGCTGATACTTCCTTCAGCCCTTCAACCGTCTGGGTGCGCACCACTTCTTCCAGCCTGCCGCCTTCCCGTTCCTCAAGAGTTTCACCAACACAGAGGATCACTTCGAACCCGTGCTTCAATGCCAGCTGCAGCTTCTCGTTAATAAACGCATCAGTTTCACCGTAAATTGCACGGCGCTCGGAATGTCCCAGTATCACAACATCCACGCCCGCATCCTTCAGCATTTCGGGGCTGACTTCTCCGGTATGGGCTCCGGATTCGGCATTTGACATGTTTTGTGAACCAACCAGGATATTGCTGTCTTTCAGCTCTTCGGCAACACCGGGAATTGCAATGAAGCTGGGTGCAACCATCAGTTTGTGACCGGCACCTTTGAGGGATGCCTTTAGTTCCCCTGCAAAGCTTTTTGCTTGAGAGGGTGTTTTATTCATTTTCCAGTTACCTGCAAGGAAATAATTTCTCATTCTTTTCTCCTGTAATTTTGATCTTCTTGATTGCTTGCCCGGAAACCGGGCTGCGGCCCGGTTACTTTAGAGCTGCAATTCCCGGCAGATCCTTGCCTTCCAGAAACTCAAGACTTGCGCCTCCGCCGGTAGAAACATGGCTCATCCGGTCTGCCAGCTTAAACTTGTTGGCTGCAGCCACTGAATCTCCGCCTCCAACCACACTTACCGCTGATGATTCGGCGATGGCCCGGGCAACTTCTTCGGTACCCTTCGCGAAAGCATCGAATTCAAATACGCCCATGGGACCGTTCCACACAATGGACTTGGCCTTGGCGATCACTTCCTTACATTTTGCGATACTTTTGGGACCGATATCCATTGCGATTTTACCTGAAGGTACGTTTACATCGTCCACCGGTTCGGGTGCTGCGTCTTCCTTAAAATCGGATGCAACAACATGGTCAACGGGGAGAATCACTTCAACACCTGCTTTTTCCGCCTGACTCAAAAGCGATTTCGCCGTTTCCAGGTATTCCTCTTCAAGAAGAGAATTTCCAATCTCCTTGCCCTGAGCCTTCAGAAAGGTGTAGGTCATACCTCCGCCGATAATAAGGGAGCTGCATTTGGGAAGCAGACTTTCCAAAACACCGATTTTGGAAGATACCTTCGCTCCTCCGACAACCGCAACCATGGGCTGTTCGGGAGATGTAACGAAGGGTTCCATGAATTTCACTTCCTTTTCGATAAGAAGCCCTGCATACGCCGGCATTTTATGAGCAAGGCCTTCTGTTGAGGCATGCGCCCGATGGGCTGTTCCGAAAGCATCGTTTACGAAAACTTCGCCGAAATTGGCCAGTTCGGATACAAAAGCGGGGTCATTCTTTTCCTCTCCGGCATACCAGCGCACATTTTCCAGAAGAAGTACTTCACCGGGCTTCAGTGCTGACACCATGCTTTCCACCTCGCTTCCGATAACATCCGGAGCGATTTTAACTTCCTTGTTCAGAAGTTCCGCAAGCCGGCGGGCAACGGGAGCCAGACTTAATTCGGGCTTCTTCTCGCCCTTGGGACGGCCCAGATGACTCATGAGTACAAGTGATGCATCCTTCGCCAGGATAGCTTCTATGGTGGGAAGGGCTGCGCGGATGCGGGTATCGTCTGTTACGACTCCGTCTTTCAGGGGAACGTTGAAATCCACCCTGGAGAGAACTTTCTTTCCTTTCAGATCGGCATCATTGATTGTTTTTACTGCCATGGGATTACCTCTTTATGAAAAATTTGGGGATACAGCGGTGGTTGCGCTGCATTGAATGTACCGCAGAATACTCTGCGAGACCTCCAATGCATTTTCCAATATGAAAATCAGAAAAAAAGGCCGGCATGAAGATATGCCGGCCTTGGTTCTTTAGAGATAGTTTTCAAGTTTGATGGCAAGGTCGACTACACGGTTGGAGTAACCCCACTCGTTGTCGTACCAGCTGAGAACTTTCACTTTATTTGCGCCAATAACCATGGTGCTCTGGGCATCGATGATGGAGGAATGGGCGTTGTGAATGATGTCCACAGAAACGATGGGATCTTCGGTGTACTCAAGAATTCCCTTCATGGGTCCGTCTGCTGCCTTCTTGAATGCAGCGTTCACTTCTTCAGCGGTCACATCTTTTTTAAGAGTTGCAACCAGGTCGGTGATGGATCCAGTGGGTGTGGGTACACGCATTGCCAGACCATTAAGTTTTCCGTTCAGGTCGGGCATAACCTTGCCTACAGCCTTAGCAGCACCTGTAGTGGTGGGAATGATGGATACCGCAGCAGACCGTGCACGGCGGAGATCCGCGTGAGGTCCGTCCAGGATGCTCTGGTCGTTGGTATAGCTGTGGATGGTGGTCATGAGACCATCTTCAATTCCAAAGGAATCGTGAAGAACCTTCGCCATGGGTGCCAGACAGTTGGTTGTACAGGAGGCGTTGGAAATGTAGGTATCTTCTTTTCTCAGATCATCATCGTTCACACCCAGTACGATTGTGTTATCTATCTCATCCTTGGCGGGAACGGTAAGAATAACTTTTTTTGCAGGATATTTGGCGTTCTTGATGTGATCGCCGTATCCACCCTTGGGGCTTTCCTTTGAGCGGAAAATACCGGTTGACTCAACAACCACATCAGGAGCGGC
Source organism: Salinispira sp. (assembly GCF_059431795.1). Classification (NCBI taxonomy): domain Bacteria; kingdom Pseudomonadati; phylum Spirochaetota; class Spirochaetia; order Spirochaetales; family Spirochaetaceae; genus Salinispira; species Salinispira sp. The sequence continues at coordinate 80,124 of NZ_JBXWXS010000031.1, read as the reverse complement.
TCCCCAGGGAATATTTGCGGGATTGCGTTCTGCGCTTACTGTGTACTTGGTTCCGTCTACAATAATATGGCTGTCATCGTAGCTTACTTCACCGGGAAATTTTCCCTGTGTTGAATCGTACTTGAGCAAGTGAGCAAGAGTCTTGGTATCGGTAAGATCATTGATACCTACAACTTTTACACCCTTCTCAAGGGCGATTTTAAAAACATTGCGGCCAATACGGCCGAAACCGTTAATTGCGAGTTTCATTATCGGTCCCCCTGTAAAATTAATAATGGTGGTGTATTTTCATTGCCTGTTATGCAAGAAATGTGCACCCAGTCAATGAATAGAATTCACGAATAGTTTAATGAATTTATAAAACTTATACAAGAGCCATATCGATAAAATTATATCTATTAAAAAGGCGCTGCTTTCAGACCCGGAATCATCGAATATTCCTGATGCGTTCATAGATGCTCATTCCAAGACCGCTGATGCCTCCCGGGCTCTGGATGCCCGAGTTTACCGTATTGCCGGTGCCCTGGCCGTCTGCCTCTTGAGAGGTGCTTTCGTCGGTACCCTCATCAGCCGAAGCAGGGACGGAAACGATCACATCTCCGCTGTTGATTCGGTCAAAGAACCCTTCAGTTTCCATTTCCATTTCACTGATCAGGAAATCGACCCGGGAAATTCTTCCGTAGCCGGCAATATCACTCTGATTATACAGGAATTCTCCTTCTCCCGGCGCATACTCTACAGAACCGGCCTTCAGAATGAGAAATTCCTCTCCGCCGGTGAGCCCGTCGTGGGATCCGATGTTCACCAGCCCCCTCTCAAACTGCCGCTGGATCAGACGCCCCTCCAAAGGAATGACGGAAAGAATTTCCCGGCTCAACTGAAGGACATTGTCTTTTACCCGGGTATTACCGCTGCGAAGCACGGAAAATTCCCGGATTACTCTGCCGGTATTTGCAAGATGGAGCGCGGCTCTGGTATGGAGGCTGTCATCATCCTCAAAAACCGAGAGCATAATATACATATCGGCATCTTCTTCCCGGGCCAGCCGGAACGCCCGACTCGGGGATACCGCCTCGATGGGTTCGAACTCCAGCGACCCTGTATTTCCCGGATCTATATATTCAACCCGGAAACTGGAATAGAGGCGGTTCATGAGATGGCTGGAGAAAAGATATCCCAGACGGTCATGTCTGGTCCTGACCGTGGGATCAAAAAAAACTGCCAGCTTGAGAGTGTTCCGTTCCATGGTGAACTGATCCACCCCCCAGTTTCGGGAAACTGAATCTCTGAGAAGATCCTGAAATATTTCAAGGTCATCCATAATGGCGGTATCGGTAATTTCCAGCTGGTCTCTCAAAAATTCAAGCTGCTGCAGATACCGTTGGTACTCACCCTTTTCCTTGAAAAATTCGGCGTATGCACGTCGGCCTTCAGGGGAAAAGGGCGCCAGATTCAGCCCCCTCTGGAAATGATACAAGGCCGAGTCATAGCGGTTGCGTTGAATGTATTCACCTGCCCGGGTGAAATGATATTCGGCAAAACGGGCTCTCCGGGGTGAATCAAAGCTATCCTGGAACATGATAATGGATTCTAAAAGCAGCCGCCCAACCTCATCCTCCGGATTTTCCCTCAGAAGTGCGGCCAGAGTACGCAATGCATCTTCGCTCCGCCCGGAGTTGTATTCTGCCAAAGCTTTCGTATACAGAATCAGGGCGTTGCTGCGAATATCCTCTATCTGCATTCTGGTAATGCTTTCCAGAGCGGATTCATAGTCGTTCCGGGCAAGCTGAATTCGGCTCAGTAATTCCAGCGCCGGGGGAAATCCTTCTTGAAGCTCCATGGATAAGCGGGCGTGGGCTTCTGCCCGCCGCAGATCACCGGTGATAAAATAAAACTCAGCAGCATGATACTGCACCCAGTGATTTCTGCTGTCTGCCTGAATGGCTGCGTTGATATAGTCTTCTGCGGTTTCTGCGCTTCCCTGTTCTGCATGGATGTATGCAAGGCTGATCAGTATTTTGTGATCTCCAGGATGATACTCCAGACTGCTGTTAAAGAAATTCCGAGCCTGTATGATCTGTCCTGAATTCAGAGCCCCTTCGCCAAGCCCCATCAGCGCATCCCTATTGTACGGCTCTCTTGAAAGAATATCCCGGAAGATTTCCTGAGCCTCGGTAATCTCTCCCCGGGCGATAAGAATCCGGCCCAGCAGCGCTCGGTTTGCGCTGTTCATTGGAGCCCGGGAAAGTGCCTGCCGGATATAACGGGCGGCTTCATCCTGTTCATCGAGAAAATAGAACGCCTGGGCGAGTCCCCGGTATGCTTCGGTGTAGCGGGGATTCATAGCCAATGCATCCTGGTAATAGCGCACCGCTTCCAGCAGCCGGTCATTTTGAAACGCCTGCCGTGCCCGCTCATAGGCCTGAATGGCAGGATTCTCCACGGTTTGAGCAAACACCCCTCTGCCCGCAGGGATCAACAGGAACAGCAGGAGAATCGGAATTAGGATCCGGTAATATTTCGTCAGTCTGGAGAATTTACTCTCCATTGAACTCTCCCGCCGGGCGAACGATTAGTTTAATGCTACGAATTTTATGACCGTCCATTTCCTGGATTATGAAGGTACAGTTATCCTTCTCCACTTTTTCGAATTTCACCGGGATTTTTCCGAAAAGGTCAAACACATACCCGCCGAGGGTATCAAAATCGTCGAAGGGAAGATTGATTCCCAGCTCCTCATCTAAATCGTCGATGTTCACCCGGGCATCGCAAAGATACACCCCTTCGCCGATTTTAATGACATCTTCCCGTTCGTTGTCAAATTCATCCTGGATATCACCAATGATCTCTTCCAGGATATCTTCCATGCAGACAATCCCGCTCATACCTCCGTATTCATCCACCACAACGGCAATATGAACCCGTCTCCGCTTCATTTCACGAAGAAGAGCATCCAGCTTCATGCTCTCGGGAACGAAATATGCGTTTCGGCTCAGTTTCTGAAGTTGAATTTCCATATTCTGAGCAAGGTTGCTGAGGAGATCTTTCACATACAGAATACCGGTCACATTGTCTATGGTCTCCTGATACACCGGAAAACGGGAATGTCCCGATTCTATGATTTTTTGAAAGAGGGTGTCTTGGTCGAGTTCAGAGGACAAACTCACCACGTCAATCCGGGGAACCATAATTTCTTTCACATTGGTATCCGAAAGCTCTACTACACCGCGGATCATGTCTTTCTCTTCAAGGTTCAATGATCTAAACGACGGTTCTTCCTCATCTTCACTCTGTCGGAACAGTCGGGAAAGGAACGTCTTCATGTCAGTAAATTTTCTCCTCTGAGAGTCCAGCAAGGATACTCTCCTGTAGTTGAAGCATTTTCTGCTCGGGTGAGTTATCGCTATGATCCCAACCTGCAAGGTGTAGAATACCGTGAATAAGCAGTCGCTTCAATTCTTCTTCCTCATTAACACCAAAGTAGCGGGCATTTTCGGCCAAAGTATCCAGGGAAATCACAATATCTCCTGCATAAAAGGGTGCATTCTCTTCTGCTTCAGGAACTTCGTTCCCTGAAGCGCTTTCATCCTGGGGAAAACTGAGTACATCTGTGGCAGCATCCTTGCCCCGGTAATCCCGGTTCAGCCCCCGGATGTAAGAGTCATCACACAGCACAATTGAAAGACTCCAGGGGGGATATTCCAGCTCATTCAGAATTTGCATGCAGACCCGTTCCAGAGCGCTGAGCCATTCAGGTTCGCTGATGTTGAAACACATTACATCAATTTCATGAATTTGGCTCTGCTTTTCCTGTTCGTCCATGGTCATTTCTCTCCTTCCCCGCTTCGGGAAACGAATGAGTCCGACTTATTCATTTTCATAGGCAGATATAATTTTCTTTACCAGGGCACTTCGCACCACGTCCCTGGACTGAAAATAACTGAAATGGATTCCGTCGATATCCTTTAAGATTTTCGTAGCATGGATGAGACCTGAACTTCCGTGTTTAGGCAGATCGATTTGGGTGATATCGCCGGTAATTACTGCAGTGGTTCCTTCTCCTAGCCGTGTGAGGAACATTTTCATCTGTTCCCTGGTGGTGTTCTGGGCTTCATCCAGGATAATATAGGAATCCTTGAGGCTCCTGCCCCGCATGTACGCCAGAGGAGCGATTTCAATTACCCGGTTTAATTCAAGACGATTAATAATCTCACCGGGTATGAGTGAATCCATTGCATCATAGAGGGGTTTGAGATAGGGATTCAGCTTTTGTGAAAGGTCGCCGGGAAGAAATCCCAGGCTTTCACCTGCTTCTACCACAGGCCGTGTTAAAATAAGTCTTCTTTTTTGATGATTCAACACTTCAGAAAGAGCATGGGCAACCGCAAGATAGGTTTTTCCGGTTCCCGCAGGACCCACTCCGAAAATGAGATCGTTCTGGTTCAGGGCATCGAGAAAAACACTCTGGTTGTAGGATCTGGGAAAAATTCGTGAGAAACCCTGGGGAATATCTATGGATTTTTCCCTCAATTCCTGGATTCGCTCGGGATTTTCGGTCAGGGATGTATATACGGACTCAATAAGTGCCGGTTTGATGGTCTGCCCCTGGTTGCGGTGCTGAATGAGCTCGGATATCAGCTTACGGAAGAGAGAGATCTTTTTTGGATCTTCCACCTGTACGGCAAGTTGGGTACCGCCCCGGCTGAACACCTGATGGCCCAGCAAGCGTTCAATTATATGCAGATTTTTATCGTTCACACCGCATATATCTGCGAACTCCTGGCTGTCTTTGAAGTCAATATTGGCAGTATTCGTCAATGTGCGCACACCTCTTTGCTCATGCTTCGGGTAACTCCTGTTCCATTGCCCGCTCCCCGTCATCGTGATCCCCAGGGCTTACAGGTATAAAGCAATTGTATGTTCTGGACAGTTCCTGGTCAATATTCAAGGATCACCTCATCGGAATTGATGGTGAGATCAAATTCGTTTTTCAACTCGGATATGGGAAGCCATTGGAGAAAAAAGCTGAGTGTATTATCAATTTCTATCCGGTTTAATCCGTTATCACCGGTTATTTGCCGGGGAACCCATTCATACTCAAGCCGAAGCATCCAGTCTCCAAGGTCATGAAGTAGCTCAGCTGAGTAGGAATCCAGATTGAAAAACGACGCTTCCCGGCGGGAATTGTCAAAAACATTTACGCTCCAGAGAAGATCCTGGAATAATGAACGGCGCTGCAGCCCCAATTGCGAACTGTAGGTTTGGAAATAGCGGTACACACGGGAATTGCTGCTCTTGCTGCTGATCCGAAGCAGCAGAAACTCAGGAAGAAAATATGAAATGCTCAGCTGGAAGTCCGCCCGAGATTGGGTGAACTGCACAAAATCCTGGTTCCATCCCAGTCGGCCGTCTACGCGGAACTCCGCGCCTCCGGGGCCTGTGTACTCCCAGGGAATTGAGATATGCTGGTTCAGCTGGGAAACAGTAAAACTGGATTCGCCGGTTTCGATCCATGCGGTCCGATTTTGATTCAGTTCATAATCTTCCCCATATTCTGCCAAAAACGATGCTCCGTAGATATCAAACACATCGGAGAGTTTCAACTCGCTCTTTTCGAGTCTATCCTCCCGGGTATTCAGTTCAATATTTAGAGAGGGGGTGATCCACTCAATTTCGTTGAGAATCATATCCGCCCGGATATTTTCGAACTCCCAGGCATCGTCGTTTAACGCCGCACCCCAGCGGAAACCAAGGTTGAAACCCCGGGCCTGCAGACCATATCCCAGGCTGATTTCCTGGTCAAGGGGAGGAAGCTGATACCCTATGTCGAATTCATGATCCTCTCCGGCGAACAATTCCGGAATGTTCAATCTCATATTGATTGTATGGTCGGATATATGCTCTTTATCCCAGGAAAATGATTCATCCAGATACGAAGCGTCCGGAAGAACATCCCGGGACCACAGTTTGAAGGATAGATTATGGGTAATTCCCAGGGTAGACGGGGAATAAAGCAGGGAAAATGGATTCACAGAGCTCGTTTGCTGAAGCGTCAGTTCCTGTCGGTTTTGATCCAGAGCATTTTCCTGAAGACTTTGCTGCAAATCCTCATCATAGTTTTCGGAGAATCCATAGTTTCTTCTGTATACGTTACTGTAGCGTAGGATATTTTGAAGTGTTCCAAGGGAATCAAGGATTCCCAGAGACTGGGTTAAGGAAGCATTCAGGGAGTTTTGAAAGTTATAATATGACCGGTTTTGAATTGCTCCGTCATCTTCCGATTCATCCGATGTCTCTTCAATCAGCAATGCCAGGAAATGATTGTTTGACACAGAATAGCTTAACCGGTAATTTCCGGCCCCATTACTGCCCAGCCCCGGAATGTTTTCCCCCTCCAGACGGGGAAGGATGAACTCCCCTGAAACAGGTTTCCGAGCTTTGCTTGCTTCGCCTCCGGCGGCGGATTCATCGGCATCTCCCCCCCCAGGGAATGCATCGGGGGAATTTGCCCTTTCCAGACTCGCTGACCCGAAGGAAAAATCCGATGAAAAGCCCGGGGGAAGCAATTCGGGAAGCCCGCTATCTCCCCGGCCCGGACTCTCTTCGCTGCCGGAAGGCATCTCACCGGAATCCGTGTCTTCTTCCCTCTCCCCGGCGGAGTTTTGCGTGTTTTCCCCAGCGGGGAAACGCAGCAGGGTGCCGCTCAGCACCGCAGACCCAGAGGGAAACTGAACCCCGGAGGGGGTGAACTGCTCAAGCACCGGGCTGTTCAAGGCATCAGATAGAGCCGCAGGAGGTTCGGGAATCTCTTCGGTGGTGAACTCTACGTTGGTGCTTATATTGCTTATGCGAAAACTGCTGACGAGGGGTTGCAGCACAGCGGGCGTTGAAGGAGTGAGGCTGAACCTCAGAGTCCAGTCCATGGATGAGCGGGAGAAGCCCGATGCGGTATCTGAACTCCCCCCGAAAAGAATATTTTCCCAGGGCATCCGCTCACTTCGCCTGTGAAACTCATCGTCAATATAAGGATCAGAATAGATGGGGAGCCCGAGACTGACTCTTCCCCAGCTTCCCTGCAGTTCACCGTTCAGATCCAAAATATAGCGAAAGGGAAATGGAATATCCATGAACCGGGACGTGTGCCAGCTGGATTCGGGAATTTCCTTCTCAGGATAAAATGCGGTAATGCTGCCGTCAGAGCCCCGATACAGCTCACGGGTCAGAGCCAGAACCGTCAAGCCGTCGATATCAATACCCGAATCGGAATTTCTCCGGATGGCGAGACCCAGGGTGACCCCACGGATGCTGTAGACGTCAGCATAGATTTTCATGATATCTAAATTATTTTGAGCCCATGTATCAGGAGGGGAACTGTCATCGGGCTGAAGGAACATCCCCATCCTCGACTGTCCGCTGGATTCCATTTCGTTTGTCATTTGCAGAAAAGAAAACGGACTGTCGTCGGCCTCCCGTCTCCCAACAATATAGGTGGTTGTGTTAATTCCATACCCGCGTATTCCCTCATACTGAACCACCGGGTGGAAAAGGACATCGTTGCCGGGTAAATACATAAACGGCAGAGCCAGGACGGGAATGTTTCCCACCAGCAGGCTTGCGCCTTCAATACCCCACTCCCCTGGAGACAGAATCCAAAGCTTCTTGAACCTGAGCCGATAGTATGGAGAGGGAGAAGCAGAAGAAGTGATCATTCCACGGTCGAGAATAATTACATTATCCTGATTCCTGGTGATAAATTCCCCCCTGTATCGGTAGCTGAGCTGACTGTCCCGGCCGAGTCGCCGGGCAATTTCAGCCGCTTCGCTTTCGCTTTCGCTGCGGGTCTCCCCTTCTCCTTCTAAAAACAGGGTTTCATTATCATCCAGGATAAACAGAAGATCCTCGCCCTGAAAACGATCCTCTCGGTTAGGACCAAGCATGAGGTAATCCACGTTTCCCCTTGCGGACAGCTGCCCCAGATCATCATTAAAAACAATTCTATCTGCAGAAATTTTGTGAATGACGCTGTATGCATCATCTTCCACCCTGATGATCACATTTCCCAGCAGCTCCAGCTCACTGCCCCCGTCTCTTGTCACATACGAGCCGGAATCTGCCTGTTCTACACTGGAAGAGGATTCATCCGATTCGGGAATTACCGTCCTTTGTATTTCCGCCCCGGCAAGCAGGGACTCAAGCCGTGCTTCAAGGACCACCCGATCCCCGGAAAACGGAAGACCGTTTTTAATTGCCAGTTCCACCAATTGCTCATAGCTGTAGGATGAAAAATCCCTGACAGCTGAATCGCTCTGAGCAGAGAGAACGGAAAAGGAGAGTACAATAAGAATACCTGTAATGATCCGAATGCGGGGTGTAATCATGCAGTTTAGGATAACGGGCTGGCGTCTCCTTATTCCTCCGGACTGTCTACAGCAGTTTTCAGGGCAGCTGCAGGATGGTTTCGATAATGATCCGCCAGGAAGCGTCCTGTATGGGATTCTTCAACGGTCATGAGATGTTCAGGTGTGCCCATAGCCACAACGAGGCCGCCCTTATCGCCTCCCTCAGGACCAAGATCCACAATCCAGTCAGCCTGGGAAATCACATCGAGATTATGCTCAATCAGAATAACAGTATTTCCCTTATCGACCAATCGTTGAATCACATTCATCAGTAATTGGACATCTGCAAAGTGAAGACCGGTTGTAGGTTCATCCAGAATATAGAGCGTCTTCCCGGTGCTGCGTTTGGAAAGTTCCAGGGAAAGCTTCACCCGCTGGGCTTCTCCCCCGGAGAGGGTCAGTGCCGATTGGCCCAACTTCAGGTACCCCAGCCCCACCGAGAGCAGGGTATCAAGTTTCCGGTGTACGGTGGGGATGCTGCTGAAAAAATCAGCTGCTTCTTCTATGGTCATCTCGAGTACATCGTGGATGGATTTTCCCTTGTATTGAATTTCAAGGGTTTCCCGGTTAAAGCGCTTACCCTTGCATACCTCGCAGGTAACATACACATCCGGTAGAAAGTGCATTTCAATTTTATTGGTCCCTGCTCCTTCGCAGTTCTCGCATCTCCCCCCCTTAACATTAAAACTGAAACGTCCGGGTTTATAGCCCCTGGCCCTGGATTCGGGAAGCCGTGCGAACAGATCCCGAATTGGCGTAAAAAGACCAACATAGGTTGCGGGATTAGACCTGGGGGTTCTGCCTATGGGGCTCTGATCTATATTGATAATTTTATCCAGCTCCGTCAGGCCTTTCACTTCTGTGGCCTGCCCCTCACTGTGATGGCTTCTATTCAAACTGTTGGCAATCCGTGGGAAAAGGATGTCGGACATAAGGGTGCTTTTTCCCGAACCTGATACCCCGGTGATCACCGTAAATGCCCCTTGAGGAAAACGGACATCTATATTTTGGAGATTATGTTCACTGGCTCCCAGAATTTCTATCCACTCATCCTTGCCCGGCCGGCGTTCCTCTCTGGGGGTGAGAAAAATATCTCCCCGAAGATACTGACCGGTAAGACTTTCCGATGAATCCAGAATTGTCTGCAGGGGGCCGGCAGCCACCACATGACCGCCGTGCACACCGGCACCCACCCCAAGATCCACAATGTAATCGGCGGTTCTGAGAGTCTGTTCATCGTGTTCCACCACCACCAGGGTATTTCCCAAATCCCGCAGATGCTCAAGGGTGTGAATGAGTCTTTCGTTATCCCTCTGATGAAGTCCGATGCTTGGTTCATCTAGAACGTACAACACACCTACCAGCTGGCTGCCGATCTGGGTGGCCAGTCTGATCCTCTGGGCCTCTCCTCCACTGAGGGTGCCGGCGGTACGGTTCAGGGTCAAGTACTCAAGCCCCACACTCTCCATGAAGCTGAGTCGATCCAGAATTTCTTTGAGAATCTGGGCTGCAATTTCTTTTTGTGAGCCGTGAAGTTCCAGCTGACGGAAAAACATCAGGGCGTCCCGCACCGACATCTCGCTCACCTCAAAGATTCCCTGCCCCTGGATGCGCACCGCCAGCGCTTCAGGCCTTAGACGCTTTCCGCCGCACTGGACACAGCGGCTCATGGTCATGAAACCTTCGAGCCAATCCCGGATCCCCGCAGAGCTGCTTTCCCGGTAACGGCGCTCGAGATCTTTCGTGATCCCTTCAAAACGTCCCCGGTATTCAAAATGGCCGGTCTGATTTTTATTTACATAATGAAATTCAATCTCATCCGTAGTTCCATACAAAATGGCATCCATTACCGATGAGTCAATCTGATTAATCGCTTGATCCAGCCTGAAACCGAAATGGTCCGCCAGGGCCTGAAATTTACTCCGCGACCAGTTTGCATCGGGATTATACGGCATAAAACCCCGTTCATCGAAAGACAGGGAGGGATCGGGGATAATTTTATCAATATCGAATTCTTTGGTTGTCCCCAGCCCCGAGCAGCCGGGGCAGGCACCAAACGGATTGTTAAAAGAGAAGAGCCGGGGTTCAAGTTCCGGGAAGGATACGGTACTGTTTGGATAAAACAGATGCTCGCTGAAGGAGAGCTCATATTCCCGCCCCCCGTCATTCACGTAGAGTTTCATTAAGCCTGAAGCGAGTTCAAGAGCCTGTTCAATGGCCTCGGCGATTCTCGCCCGGTTATCCAACCTGTTGATCAGCCGGTCGATAACCACGTCTATATCGTGCTTCTTTTTTTTATCCAGAGAAATGTCATCTTCAAGCTGGAGCACTTCACCGTCCACCCGGGCCCGCACAAAACCGGCCCGCTTGGCATCGTCCAGTACCTTTTTATGCTCCCCCTTCCGTCCCCTGATAACCGGTGCAAGAACCATCAGCTTGGATTCCTCCGGCTGATCAAGAACTTTTTCGATAATCTGATCCACACTCTGCTTTTCGATCACCTCACCGCTGACCGGGTCATGGGGTGTACCGATCCGGGCATAGAGAAGGCGCAGGTAATCATAAATTTCCGTGATGGTTCCCACCGTGGAGCGGGGGTTTCTATTGGTGGTCTTCTGTTCGATGGATATTGCAGGACTCAAACCCTCAATATAATCAACATCGGGCTTATCCATTCTCCCCAGAAACTGCCGGGCATATGCCGAAAGGGATTCAACGTATCTCCGCTGTCCCTCGGCAAAAATGGTGTCGAATGCGAGACTGCTCTTTCCGCTCCCGCTGAGTCCGGAGATTACAATGAGACGGTCCCGGGGAAGTTCAATATCAATATTTTTCAGATTATGAACCCGGGCGCCTTTGATGATTATATTGCTCATATCAAGCAAATTACATGAGATGCAGTGGGAGAATCAAGTAAAATAGTAAAACCGCTTAATTGCGGGAATTGACTTCATTCTGATACTGCCGGCTTCCATACAGAATGTCTTCAAGTATCGGCGAAGTCAACTGCCGCTGTGCCCGGGCTTTGAATGGAGTATCGAAGGGTAGAAGGCTTACGGTATTCCATATTCCCCGGTACACCCCGCTGCGTGCAGTATTGCTGCCGTAGGATGCGGATCCCAGATAGTACAGGGCCTGAGCGAACCTCGATTCCTGGAGATACGTCAGGTAGGACGGTCGGCGGGAAACCCGTTGAAAAAAACCCGCCGAGTCCTCAAAGGCATAGAGGGGGTCGTTCTCCCGTATTTGACTGATGAGCCTGCTGTACATTTTGAGAACGGCGAATATCAGATGCTCCTGTGCATCCCTGTATCTTCCGGAGTGAACATAGAAAACGCCGAGCTCAACATGGGCCTTAAGACTAAACGAATCTTCCAGCCGATACAGGGTCACAACATGATCAAGACTACTGTCGTATCCCCGGTGGGTTCCTTCATTCAGGGTATCGATGATGCTTTCCTTGAGATTCGTACTGAACTCGTCCGATCCTGCGAACGCCGGATCCTGCGCAACTATATCCAGAAGAATTCGCTCATAATCTCTTACATACTCATTCCCGTTGCGATAGATATCCGCCAGTTCATACAGAATTGAATACTCCAAATCCTTGCTGCTGAGCCTCACACGATTTTCCAGAGCCTGCTCAAGATTAAAGGTTGCCTGTTGAACATCGTTGCTTGCAAAGTAGGTCAACGCAAGTTCGGTGAGGGTTTCGGGGTTGTTGGGGTCTTTCTCAAGGGAACGGTTTAAGAGTAAAAAGGCATCGCTGATTCGACGATCCTCTCTGGCAGAACGTCCCCAATTGCGCAGCAGCCAGGCAGGATATTCTCTGCTAATGGTGGTGAGGTCATCGGGAACCTGGGTGCTGACCATTCCCTGCTGGGCAAAAATAGTTAACGCCTGCAACAGCAGGAGACAGACAGCGGCTGGGATTTTCATACTATTATCATCGTAACACAGGTGGCTGCACTCAACCTTTTTTTGCCGCACATGTCTCAGTCTCAAGGATGACCAGATACGGCGGGAATGGGAAGATAATTTAAAAAAACCGGCGGTTGCCACATGAGCATTACCACCGGTTCCTGCTGCGTCATTCAGTGTGAACTGAATAGATCTGTTGCCTGTGTTTCAATACACCGGGTTCTTAGAGAAGCCCCAGCATAAATACCATCACAAACAGTGCAACGGTTTCCACAAGACCGAGAACAAGGATGTAGTTACCAAATCCCTTTCCGGTTTCACCCAATGCATCGGATGCCACGGCACCTGCTCTGCCCTGAAACCAGGCTGAGAAACCCATGGCCATACCGCCCAGAACCCCGATGGTCAGAAGAAGCCAAGGGTCGGCACTTCCGGCCTCCGCAGCTGCTCTGAGACGTCCCATGAGTATGAAGCCGTAAATGGTCTGCGTCAGGGGAGCACCAACAAATGCAACGAGCATAAAAGGAGCCGGTCTGTTCTGAACATAACACTTTTTCCAGGCACCCACCGCTGACATACCTGCACTACCAGCACCAAATGCTGAACCAATTGCCGCAATTGCGAGGGCTGCGCCCACGCCAATAAAACCAAAATTCATGTCTTACTCCTTAAACTTGTAGAGTGAGGCAATTTAAGAAATCGAAGATTTTCTAAATTGCCAGAACCTTCAGAAACCAAACATATCCATTGATCAGATACGAATGTATTTGTACCCCATTGTGAAAACTTTCGCACCTTCCGGTGTAAAGTTTTCCGGTATTTAATTTTTGAACGGCTTATATTCAAACCCCGCCCATTCGTTTCCTACGTGGGATGAAAACTCGAGCATCTTCAAGCGTATACCATGAACGATTACTGAGAGTGCTCCCATTACTAAATTTAGGGTGTGTCCAAGGGCCAACACCACAATACCGCCGATAATTCCGCCGACGCCGCTTTCCATCATCCCTTCGGCCATATCGTTGAAACTTCTGGCGATTTCAATGGATGCCAGACCTACGGCGAACAGACGTATATAGGAAATGATGTCCGCGAAAGCACTAACACCATCCAAGGCAATATTGATGAAATTACCAAGCCCTCTGGCGATCCCTTTGAAGAATCCGTCCCCTTCCTGGGCAGAAAAAATAAACACCGCCCCGATACCGCCGCCGATCAGATACATGGACCACTGGGGAACCGGGTAACGCTCCACGCTGATTACCACATTCAGTACCAGGAAGAACAACCCTATGATTGCTGTGAGCCACCCCAGATCGGCAAGGGCATGAATCCGGGGACGTTCCCGGATCTTTTTTGAGAATGCCAGCAGGTGGGCCAGCACCAGATGCACCAAGGCGATCACGAAACAGATTAACTGAATCATTTGAGTTACAGCCTGGGAATTTTCCACATCGAAACTGTCAAGAGCAGGTATAACCAGCTGATTCAGTACGGGAAGATCGGCTATGGGGCCGTATCCAAACCAGTTTCCCGTCACAGCACCCCAGGCAACTGTTGCGAAACTCAACACATTGAAGAGAATCAGGCCATCGGGAATTTTTCCGGTCTTCACCTTGGACGAAATGCTTAAGAATACCGCAGCCACCGCAAGGATTGCACCGTACCCCGCATCTCCGATAATCATTGCAACGAAGATGGTGAAGAACAGAAGAAACCAGAATGAAATATCAAGTTCGTTATAGCCGGGAGTTGTACCCATAAAGTTGAATATCGGCTTAATAATCCGAACTGCTCTGGGATTATCGGTAAGAGTCGGTACGTTATCGTCGGATGCAGGATCCTGGATTACCAGACCTAATCCTTCCCGGGATGCGAATTTTTTCAGCTCATCGGTTTTTTTCTCCGGGATAAACCCTTCAATCTCAGTAATGAGCTGGAGTTCTTCATAGTCTTCCAGGCTTGCTTCAACCGCAGCGAATTCCTGTTCTGCTTCCAGAAGTTTCAAGCCCTTTTCCAGCTGAGCCCGTTCGGTTTGGAAGGACTCGATGCTGGTCCTGAGACGGTCTGCTTCTGCAAGAGCTTCATCCCGGTGTTTCTTCAGAACTGATAATGAATCTTCCGGGAGACGAAAGGCCTCATACTGTAAATCACTTCCGGCCTGGTCGGGATTATCGAGAAAGATCACCCGTTTAATATCCTTTCCGGAAGGAAGAAGAATATACCTCAGTTCTTCGGGAATTTTTCTGAAATGATCTTTATTCAGCTCAGCGGGATAAAGATGCTGTTCGCTGCCCAGATTCATCCGGAACAGCTCGGGATCAAAATCACCCCAGGATTCGACCCTATTAATTTCTTTTTGTAAACTGACTGCCGTATCTTCCGCATCTTTTAATTCGCCGGATGTTTCCAGCACCTTTGTCGCGATTTCCTCCACCGAATTAAGGTCCGCATAAGGATCAGAGGGTACTGACGCGGATTTGTCTTCTGGTATGGTTAAAAACGCCCTTTGCCAGCGCTGATACTGCTCCCTGAGGGCGTCGAGATCTTGACTCTGAGCCGTACGGGTCTCAATATGGAGGGTTCCCAGTTTCCCGAGAGCCGCCGTGACATCCTTCTTTTTATGCGAAAGAGCCAGGACCCGGACTTTTTTCATGGGTACAATCACTGCTTGCCCCCCTTCACAACCTTTCCTTTGGCCATTTTACCCCGCACTACCGCAGCGGTTTGCTGGTCGCCAAGGTAAATCTGAATTGTTCTAATATTCTCTTTTGTCTCGGGAATTTTGATTTTTTCAAAGAGATTCACCCTCTGGGAGGTTACCCTCAACTCTTCAGCTATGAGACGATACTGCTCTTTTAACACTTCCAGCTCGGCATCCAGACTGAGTATCTTCTTCAATGTTTCCAAAGCCTGATCAACCCATAAGGGGATAGTGAAGATATCATACTCTGAGATTTCAAATTCCAGATTTTCGAAGACAGGAATATCGATCCCGGCGATATTCCCCACCGAGGTCTTCATATCCTTTACATGAATAAATGAAGGAAGGTCCTGGTGATCGGAGAATATCGCTATCCACTGATCGATGGCCTGCTGAAGCTCATCTCTCTCTTTCTCGATCTCTGCCTGTTTCTGCTGAATCTGGCGGAGAACCAGCTGCAGCTGTTGTTTTTTCAGCTGCAGCGTGGGCAGATATCGTTGAAAGCGCTTGAGGGCATCTTTTTGTTTTTTAAGCTCGTTTTTTGTAAGCCTAACGGTTGCCATACTGCCCCTCCGGTGTACTTACACCGTTTCCGTAGCCGGCCAGAATTGATTGATCAAATCGGTTTTCATTCCGGTCTCATTGGGTTCAAAACACTCGGCAAGAATTTCCCAGCCCAGGTTAAGGGCTTTTTCCAGAGGAATATTCACCGAAAGGTCCATCATCCGATCCTCAAAAAGCTCACCGTACTTCAGCAGCTTTTCATCCCAGTCGGACATACGGAATCCCATGGATTTCTTTTCCAGAGATTCTTTATAGCTGGCGTAGAGGGTGATCATTGAGTCCATGATGGCCCGATGATCCTCCCGGGTATCTTTGTTCACCATTTGCTTAAGACGGCTGAGTGAACCGAAGGGTTCAATCCGTCCGTTTCTCAGATAGTACTGCCCTTCCGTGATGTAACCCGTATTGTCGGGAATGGGATGGGTCACGTCATCACCCGGCATGGTGGTCACCCCAAGGGAGGTGATGGATCCTGCACCTTCAAAGTCTACGGCCTTTTCATAGCGGCTGGCCAGCTGGGAGTACAGATCACCGGGATACCCACGGTTTGAGGGAACTTGCTCCATGGTAATTGCAATTTCTTTCATGGCGTCCGCAAAGTTGGTCATGTCCGTAAGGAGCACCAGCACCCGCTTGCCCTGAAGGGCGAACTTTTCTGCAACCGCCAGGGAAATATCCGGTACAAGCAGTGCTTCTACAACCGGATCCGCCGCTGTGTGCACAAAGAAAATGGTCCTGCTGAGCGCACCGCCCTCTTCCAGAGCGTCCTTGAACGCCAGGTAGTCGTCGTTTTTCAGCCCGATTCCCGCAAGAATAATTACATCAACCTCAGCCTGCAGGGCAATTCTTGAGAGCAATTGATTATAGGGCTCTCCTGAAACAGAGAAAATAGGAAGCTTCTGGCTTTCAACCAGGGTATTGAAAACATCGATCATGGGGATTCCGGTACGGATCATATTCCGGGGAATAATCCGCATTGCGGGGTTCACAGACGGGCCCCCAATCTCAATCATGTTTTCTTCCAGGGACGGTCCCCCATCTTTGGGACGGCCTGATCCGTCGAATATTCTCCCCAGAAGGTTGTCGCTGAACGATACCTGCATAGGGTGTCCCAGAAATCTCACTTCGTCTCCGGTGGAAATTCCCCGGGCACCGGTGAACACCTGAAGGCTCACCTTCTCCCGGTTCAATCGGATTACCTGGGCCAAGGATGAACCATGGGGCGAGGTAACCATGGCAAGATCGTCGTATCGCACACCATCCGCAGAGACGGTAATAACATTTCCTTCAATGGATTCGATTTTGCTGTATACTTTTCGCATCTGAATTCTCCCTTACAGTGTCTCTGCCATGATCTTTTCAGCACCATGAACCACACCCGTTTTATGCCGGGCGATCAGATCCTTGATGACCTTTTCCAGTTTCTTAAAATCTTCACCCATCCATTCTGAACCGTTGAAATCCTTGAAGTTTTGACGGAGATCGTTGAAATAATCCCGGGCATCCTTCTGGCTGGCCAGATCGAAAGACGCAGTAATAATATCAAGGAGGATGCTGAAGATATATTCCTGACGCTCCTTGCTGACCGAAGCATCTACAGGGTCGAAGCTGTCTTGCTGAAGATATACTGCATCGATGAATTCACTTTTCAGATGCACCAGATAATCTTCAAGACTGGTACCTTCTTCACCAACCACCTTCATCATCTGTCCCACTTCATTTCCCCGGAAAAGCACAGAACGGGCGTACTCGGTCTTGGCAGAGTCGATTGCCCCTTCGTATTTACTCCAGCTGTCCAAGGGATGGATGGAGGGATATTTTCTGGCATTGGCCCGGTCTCTGCTGAGACCGTGAAAGGCCCCCACGACTTTCAGAGTCGCCTGGGTCACAGGCTCTTCAAAGTTACCGCCGGCGGGACTTACCGTACCGCCGATTGTAACCGAACCGGTGGAGCCGTCCTTCAGACGAACCAGACCCGCCCGTTCATAAAAGGAGGCGATTACCGATTCCAGGTAGGCCGGAAAGGCTTCTTCCCCGGGAATTTCTTCAAGACGTCCGGACATTTCCCGCATGGCTTGAGCCCAGCGGCTGGTGGAGTCCGCAAGCATGAGAATATTGAGTCCCATTTGCCGATAGTATTCGGCGATGGTTACCGCGGTATATACCGAGGCTTCACGGGCGGCAACGGGCATGGATGATGTGTTACAGATAATTACCGTACGTTCCATGAGAGTTTTTCCCGTTCGGGGGTCGATGAGTTCGGGAAACTCCTTCAAAGTTTCCACAACCTCCCCTGCACGTTCGCCGCATGCCGCAACGATTACGATGTCCACCTCAGCATTCCGGCTCATCACCTGCTGGAGAACGGTTTTTCCCGCTCCGAAAGGACCAGGTACGCAGAATGTTCCCCCACGGGCAACCGGAAGGAATGTGTCTATAATACGCACCTTGGTAATTAACTGTTCGGTGGGCCTCAGACGTTCTTCGTAATTGGTAATGGCCCGTTTCACCGGCCATTCAAACATCATGCTGACTTTGTGGATATCGCCCTTACTGTCTTCCAGTTCGGCAATGGTCTCTTTCACCGTGTACTCACCCTCAGATGCAACGGATTTAACCGTGTACTCGTCGGGAAAGTTAAAAGGTACCATAATTCGGTGCTGGAATATCCCCTCGGGAACTGTTCCCAGGGTATCGGCCCGGGATACACGGTCCCCGGCTTTGGCAGAGGGTGTGAACTTCCATTTTGTTTCACGGTCAAGGGCGTTTAGGTACACACCCCGGTCGAGGAAGAAACCACACTGGTCGGCAAGCTGGGGCAGCGGATTCTGCAATCCGTCATAGACCTGTTTGAGCAGTCCGGGACCCAATTCCACGGCGAGCATCTCCCCGCTGAATTCAACCTGGTCATCCACCCCGATACCCCGGGTCATTTCAAATACCTGGAGTTCAACCTGGCTGCCCCTGATTCGGATAACTTCGGATTTCAGCCGTTTATCTCCTACCAGGATATATCCAACTTCGTTAAGTGCGACGTCACCGTCCACTTCAACGGATACCATATTCCCGTTTACACCGATGACCTTTCCTGATGTTTTTGTCATGCCTGCACTCCATTATCGTTCTGAATTTCCTGCATCTGAGAGCGGACCTGCTCGTAATGTCGGTCAAACTCGTCTCTTCCGGTTTCCTTGGTCAGGCCATTTCTCCGCAAAAGAATCTGCAGACGCAGATAATATACAATCATCTGCTGAACATTAAAAAACTGACCGATTTCCAGTTCATCCAGAAATTGCCAGCGAAGTCTGTCCAGTATTTCATCAGCTTTCAGGGGGGTCGGAGCCTGTATGGCGGCTCTCACCTGTTCGCTGAGCCCGCTCACTGCGGTATGATCATCTCCCATATTATCACTGTGAATATACTCCTGGGGGTCGCGCTGGAGATTCTGACTGCGCTGCTTCACCAGTTCATTGCGCAGCCCGGTCTCAAAGCGATGATATCTGTCGAGCAGGGGATGAAGACCTGATGCATCCGGCTCAAGAGAGATCCGGGTGAGAATTTCCAGATCCCGCTGTGTCCCCCATTGCCTGCAGATCTCCAGGAACTCTTCCCTTCCGGGAACCTGTTCTGTTTCGAATGTGAGATACGGCAGACTCGCCACAGCATAGTAGTAGGAACCCATGGATTACCTCCTTACTGCTGTACGCGGATTAATTCGGAAATGCTCTGACTGAGATAATTCTGAATCACCTCGGCTATGCTTTCTTCAGAGAAATCGTAATATGCTTTACCGTCTTTTTCCTTGAGGATGAATCCGCCGGACAATCCTTTGCCCACTTTCAGCTCAAGTCCGGATTTGAACTCTTCCCCGAGCTTGGCCTTCAGCTGTGTTTCCAACACCTTCATTTCCTTCTCAGGCACATCAATTTCACCGGATATCTTGAAGGATTTCACTACTGTGCTGACCGCATCCGCAAGCTTGTCTCCGGAAAAATCCTCGGCGATTGCCTCTTCCACAATCCGGTCAAATGATCTCTGCAATGCCTTCTGGACGGTGATAAGAATATCCCGGCCCGCCTGACTGATTGCCGACTTGGCGGATGCTTCAAACTGCTCTGCCTCAACCTTGGCTTGTTCTTTCTGCTGTCCGGCCTCTTTCTTGGCGTTGGCGATAATTGAGTCCGCCTCAGCTTTGGCCTTGGCGATAATATCGTCCGCTTCCTTTCTGGCGCTTTCAACGCCCTCTTTTTTAATCGTGTTCAGGAGATCCTGTACCTGTACTTCCATTCTTTCCCCCGGCTAATGATCGAGATTTTAATAGTCTACCTAAATTGTAGGAGATTATTATTACTGCAACAAGCTATTATGTAAATAATTTTTTATCGAAATACTTATATTTATCATCAAACACGACAATATCTTATAAGTTAATTCGTATTATAATATAAATTTTACCGAGCGCCGCAAGCATTCCCTCATGTACAGGGATGCTACATTGCTCCCAGATTAAAGTTACCCACAATTTTCAATCCCCTGAGATCCCGCTTCACTTCAAGCTCCCGTTCGGGAAAATGGGCGGGGATTTTCTCATTCAGAATTTTCTGGAGATCATCTTCGATCCTGCGGCGCTGCTGATCGTCCAGCTTTGAAATGGTGGATATCTGGAGATCCACCACATAGCCTCTGCCGTATTCGCTGCCGTACCCTGGTGTGAATTGGGGGCCCACATTGAAAACCCCGTCGTGAGCCTTGTTAGAGGTTGTTCCCCGCTCCGGTCTATTGGGGTGAATACGAAGCTTCTCCCCATAGGTATCCTCGAGATAGTCGTCCACCTCGTCAAACATCACCTTCATCCGTTTGTTGAATTCATTCATTTTGGGATGGTACATTGGCGCCTCCGCCCCGGACATATCTGATTGCAGACAATTTTCATGAACGATGGGGTTTATCGCTCATGAAAGCTAAAACATTCGAGGTGCATCGTATCCGAAGCCGGGAAGATGTTTCAAGCCGCATTAGAGATATACATAAGATTTCCCGAAACCGCCGTCCTCGGGGGGTGCAAATTGAATGCCCTGAATATCATAATGTTCCTGTATAAATTCATGCACCCCTTTCTGGAGAACCCCGGTGCCTTTGCCGTGAATAATGGCGACAAACCCCAGCCCCTGAACTCCCGCAGCATCCATAAAACGCTCCAACTCTTTCAAGGCATCCTCAAGTCGGCGTCCCCGGATATCAAGGGTAAGTGACGGATGCACCGTCTGAGAAGCAGAACGTCCCCTTGAGCGGCTGCCGGACACTTCAGTTCCGCCACCGGAGTTTTGCTCGTACTCCACATGCACCCGGCCGCTGGCATCGGCTGCGTCAGCTGCTTTTACCAGTTCAAGATCCTTCTCCTGTACCGTCATCTTCATGCTTCCCGCCAGGATAACCCAGCTGTTCTTTTTCTTTCCCGCTTCAACGATCCGCGCGGGTTTTGCGCTGCCCTTGTAGCGGACCATGGCACCGGGCTGAAAAACATGTGCCCGGCCGCTGCGGTATTTTTTAGCTTCGTATTGAACTTCCTGATCGTCGAGATTCTGTTCCAGCTCATCTTTCTGTGTTCGGGAGATATCTGAGAGAAGCTCCCGGGATCGTTGAAAGTCCGCGGACAAATCTTCGGATGATCCATCCCGGTCTTTGGCCCGAAGGGATTGAAGCAGGGATTCGATTTCCTTCCTGGATGTATCTATAAAGCTTCCATGCTCCCTGAGCTTCTGCTCCTTCACCCTCAGTTCCCGTTCGCGGAGCTCCTGAAGACGTCGGCCGTACTCCTCTTCTTTGCCCTTCAGTTCATCTGATCGTCGCTGAAAATCTCGCTTCCCATCTTTGAGCTCCTGCTCCAAACTCCGTAGGTCTTCGATCAGCTCCTGCATGCGTAGGCCGTCGTCGCTGCTGTACTCCCTGGCCCGCTTCAGTATTTCTTCATCCATTCCCACCCGTGCTGCAATATCCAGGGCATGTGATTCACCGGGAACCCCGGCAACGATATTATACGTGGGTTCAAGGCTCTCCCCGTCGAACTCCACCGATGCATTCTCCATTCCTTCACGGGTGAATGCATGGGCTTTCAGTGCATCATGGTGGGTGGTCACCATTGCGTACACGCCGGTTGTTGCAAGGTGTTCCATCACCGCCATGGAGAGGGCGGAACCTTCCGAGGGGTTCGTACCGCTGCCAAGCTCGTCCAGGAGGATGAGTGCATTATCCTTGGCACCCTTCACCACCTCACTGAGGTTCTTAAGATGGTCAGATAATGTGGTCAATCCTGCATCGATGGATTGTTCATCACCAATATCAACCAGAATATCACTGAACAGGGGTAAACCGCTTCCTTCGGCTGCGGGGATTTCCATTCCGCTTTGGTGCATGAGGGTGAGCAGCCCCAGGGTTTTCATGCTCACCGTTTTCCCGCCGGTGTTGGGGCCTGAAAGCACCAGAATCCGTGTGCCCGGCTTCATCTCGATGGTAATGGGCACGGCGTTTCCTCCCAGGGAAGGATGACGGGCGCTGAGGAGACTGATTCCTGTTTCGGAAATTTCCGGGCTGATGCCTCTCTGTGAAAGGCTCAGTCTGGAGCGCATCTGGAGGGAATCGAAGCGGATCAGACGGCTTTGGTACATATCCAAATCGCTGCGGTAATTCCTCAGGGCTGCACTGCATTCCTTGAGAATCCGGTGTACCTCCACCTGATATTCGCTTTTCGCCTCGCTGAGTGCATTGTTCTCTTCCAACAGCTGGCGGGGTTCAATATAAATGGTTTGGCCGGAGTTGGAGCTGCCGTGCACCAGCCCGTCAACCTTTCCCCGGTGATCGCTCTTCAGGGCAAGAACCACCCGTCCGTCCCTTTGGGCGATTTCATCACTGCTCCAGATATCCTTCCGTCCGGAAATAAATTCCCGGGCTGTCTCCTGGATATTTCCATGAATCTTCTGAATACGGCTGATAATTTTTCTCAGGCTGGGAATTTCATCCTCCCGGAACCTGCCTGAGGTATCGAAATAGGGAGAAAGAATTTTCAGCAGTTCCCGGGGGTGGTATAAATCCTGCCGGAATTCTTCAAGTCGCTCATATTCAACAGGATTCATTACATCTTGCCCGTCTTCCTGATTCAGCCATTGAAGCATGGAGGCAAAGGCATTGATAAGCGTCATCAGCCTGGAAAACTGCTCCATCTCCAGTACCATCCCCTCTTTGTCCAGAAGGGGAAGAATATCTTGAATTGTTGAAAGCTCCTGCAGACCGTGTGCCCGATGTTGATGCAGCTTACGTATCCCCCGGACCAGTTCCAGCTCCCGGGAAAGACGGGAAGCATCGGTGAAAAACGGAAACTCCGCTGACGAGGAGCTGAATATGCTGTAATTGCTGCAGATCCGGATAATCCGGTCGAATTCAAGAATTTCTATACTGTGTTGATTCATAATTTATTATAGTTCCAATCTTTGCTTTTTCGTGCGCTCTCTTCCATAACAATAAGGCTGTTCAAATAGGAATCGTAGCGATCCTCCAGAATTTTGCCTTCAGCTACTGCATCCTTAACCGCGCAGTCAGGCTCATGTACGTGCCTGCAGGAGCGTATGCTGCATTTTTCCGCAAACGGGATAAAGTCGATAAAGTAAAACCCCAGATCTTCCGGCGGAATACCGTACAGATCCAGTTCCCGGATTCCCGGAGTGTCGATAATCCATCCCCGGTGGCCCGGCCGGGGATAGGCCTTGGCAAGAACGGTGGTATGCCTTCCCCGGTTATATTTCATATTAATATCGCCGATACGGATATCTTGTCCGGGAAATATTGCCTTCAATAACGATGATTTGCCAACCCCCGACTGCCCCAGCAGCAAAATTTCCTTATTCACCCATTGATCAAGGAGATCGTCCACTCCGATACCTGCTTTTACGGAGATGACCGATACCGCATACCCGATCTGCCGGTAATACGCCGCCCTCAGTTCAAGTTCGTCGTCGATTCCCTGGTCCGCCTTGTTAATCACTATCCGGGTGGAGAGACGGTTGTATTCCCCCAGGGCCAGAGCTCTGTCTACAAATCTGGGGCGGAACGGCGGACTCTGCACCGAGCTGAGAATACAGAGCTCGTCGATATTCGCCGCAATGCTCTGTTTTTGCTTCCTCTTTTTATTCCAACGGGTGAGTTCATTTCTTCTATCCACCCGGCTGAGAATCATGGCGGAGGCCTGTGAATCATCCGGTCCGCCAACCGGTTCATAGATAACCCGGTCACCGGGTGCCAAGGGGTTATACTGGGCGCTTCCGGTGTTCAGCTTTTTCCCCTTAATCCGGGCTTCATACACTCTGTCGTCCACCGCATCGGCAATAGAGAATATGTTGTTTGCTCCCCAGAGCACCACGGCCATTTTATCCGACATGAAGCACATCCTTAAAACTGCTGCAAAAATGAGCGGCGATATCCTGATAATATTCCATCTTCTGGGATGAAGTGATGTGAAAACTGCTTCGTTCCGCCATCTGAGAACACTGGAGCATGGGGCGCACCGGCTCCAATGGGGGAAAGCTGTCCAGGGGCAGACTGTTCAGCACCCTGAGAATTTGCCGGGTTATTCCCTCACGGGAATCCACCAGACGGATTCTGTTTTTCCACAGGGATTTCAGCCGGCTTTCCAGATGAATAAAATGGGTACATCCGAGTACTACCGTATCGTTTTTCCCGGATAGAAAGGCTTCTGCGATATCCTCCAAATACCCGTTTCCCTTGCTCCGGAAAAAATCATGCTCGATTCCCTCTATGAGATCGGTGGCGGCGATTTTCTGCAGCTGCAGATCTGAGGCATACTCCTGTATGAGATATTCAAGGTATGGATCCTGCAGGGTTTGCCTGGTTGCCATGATCCCCACCCGGCGGTTTACGCTGTACAGAGATGCAGGCTTGATTGCCGGCACAGTTCCTATGATCGCCTTGGAAAAGCTGCGGCGAAGATGTTCCAGAGCAACTACACTTGCGGTGTTGCAGGCGAGAACGTATAAATGGGGGTTGTACTGCCTCTCAATGTGCTCTACCAGGCGGTGGAGACGTTGAGTCAGCTCAGCGGGTTTCCGTATTCCGTAAGGGAAGAAGTCCGTATCGGCAAAATACTGTGTGGTGATACCGGGAATATGCCGAAGAGCATGCTGCATATAGGGTATGCCGCCTATGCCCGAATCTATAAATGCTATCGATTTCATGTATTTTTAATGTATATCATATTTGGGCTCTGCGGGTCATGAGAAACTTACAGGTCATCGGAAAACAAACTGTTGAATGCATCCCGGGCTTTGGCTCCTGGATCTTTGTCCCCGCCATTTGCCGAAGAGCCCTTTCGGGGGGAAAAATAATCGCAAAAATTATTTCGCTCCTTATCTCGGACTTCGTCAGGAATGCGTTCCTTACAGTCCCGGTATGATCCTGGGCTGTAAAATCGGCAGTTCTTGCAAACCCGCACATCCGCATCACAGGATGGGCAGGTTTCATTACGTGAAACCGGAAGAGTAATTTGAAGAGGAGTTTTGCAGCGGAAACATTCACTTTCCATGAAACAAGTATATTGAATTCTTTTTTTAACTGCACTAGTCTGAACCCATGTATACACGGAAAACCTGCAGTACTCCGGGCTGCAGCTCCCGGGCACTGCCTAACAGCGAACTGTGTCTGGAGCATCATGATGATGGTGAAGCATTAAATGCATTGGCCGGAAACTATATCAGGGAAACAACCCTCATCAGAGACTTTTTCTTTCCCGGACTCAGGATCTCAGATGCGGATTTACGGTCCAAACAGTTAATCAATTGCGATCTCAGCTACGGCTATTATGAAAATTGCCGTTTCGATGCCTCGGTTTTTCAGTTTGCAGTGTTGAATCATTCCCATTTCATTAACTGCAGTTTTCAAAATGTCAGGGCTTTGGAATGTGTCTTCGCCTGCTCCTCGTTTAAGGACTGCAAATTCGACGGTTCGGATCTTGTCCAGAACAATTACAACGGCTGCGCCATTATTAATACCACATTCAGCGGTTCGGATCTCATGTATTCCCGGTTTATTAATTGCAACATTCATTATAGCAACTATGAAGATTGCAATGTGAAAGGGGTGATGTTTCCCGGAAGCCAACTGAAGGAAGTGAGCTTTAAATATTCTAATAGAGAGGATGCGGTATTCGAATATGAGCACTGAAAAATCCAGAGAGCCCAACAATTCCCGGCTATTTCAAGCCAATGACCTCCAGTTATACACCTATTTCAGCTCAGATACCATGATGAACACCTATGTGGTTTGGCATAAGGATAGACGGGAAGCGATGCTCATCGATCCTGTGGTCCTGGACAGCGGACTCTTTGAGATTCTTGAAGGCAATGATCTTGAGGTAACCGCTGTGCTCCTCACCCACCATGATGAAAAGAATTTTACCGCGGTGAAAACAATTCCCAAAATATATCACCATGCGGTTTTTTACGGCGGGGGAGATTCTATTTTCCATATTGATGTGGAAAATGTGAAGGAAACTCCACGCTTCTATGTGGCGGGTTTTGCGGTGGATCCCCTCTTTCTTCCGGGGCATTACAGCGACTCGCTGATGTATCTTTTAAACGGGCTGCTATTCACCGGCGATATTCTCAGCGCGGGAAATCTGGTGCTTGCGGACGACAGTTATGGCAGGGCGCTTATGGCCCAATGCATCCGGGAATCTGTGTACAACCTTACCGATCACAGTCTCATTCTACCCCTTTTTGGTCCGCCCAGTACGGTTGCCATTGAAAAAGAAACCAACATCATTATTCAGGATCTTTTGGAGTAGTGCGCCCTGCCCTGTCTACAGGAGTCATGATGCATCGGTTGTCCGGAACTCTGGCCCGACTATTCTCTGTCCCGACTATCCTCTGTCCCGATTATCCTCTATCCCGACTGATTTGAAGTTCAGGCCGTAGGATTCTGCGGTACTCAATATATCTTCGGGGATATCCGCCTGAAAAACCCGGGGAAGATCTTCGCCGGGCAGGAGTATCTCCAGGGCCAAGGCGTGGAGCATCAGCGGGTGGGAGTATTGCTTTCGGTTATAGAGGGGATCGCCGCAAATAGGATGCCCGATATGCTGCATATGGACTCTCAGCTGGTGGGTCCTGCCGCTATGGGGGGTGAGGGCCACAAGAGATTTCCCGCTGTCGCTATTTTGGTCCAGAACCTGGTACGCGCTGTGCGCCGCTTTTCCTTCATGTTCATCGTGACAAAACAAAATTCTCTGTCGTTCTCTACGCTTGATAAATCCCCGGATATAGCCCCGAAGCGGGCCGGTAAAAACCCCTTCAACGATGGCCACATACTTCTTTCGGGTCTCACGGTTTCTAAACTGTGAGGAGAGATGCTCCAGTGCTTTGCTGTGCTTTGCCAGAATGATTACCCCCGAGGTGTCCTTATCCAAACGATGAACTATACCCGGCCGGAATTCTCCCTCCAGGGAATTCCCCCCTTTACCGTTGGTTTGTCCGCCATGGGGGCCGTTGAGACAGTGGTGGAGAAAACCGTTCACAAGGGTTCCGTCGGGATTTCCTGCGCCGGGATGAACCACCAGTCCCCGGGGTTTATTCACCACAAGTACATCCTGATTCTCAAAGATAATATCCAGCTCCATGGCCTGGGGTTCCAATGACACCGGAACCTCCGGCAGGTAATCAATACAAAGCAAATCGCCGACCTTCACACTGCTGCTGGCTTTGGCGGGTTTGCCGTTTACAAAAGCCTGGAGAACTCTCTGCTTGAATTGACTCCTGCTGAAAAGTTCAAACTCCTTGGCAGCCAGACTGTCCAGCCGGGAAGCATCCTGTTCCGCCCTGGTTTCAAAACGAATTGAATCGGGGCGGCTCATTCTCCACTCCCCGGGCCGCCGCCTACTTGCGCATCACGGACATTTCCGGCAGTTCGATTCTCAATGAGTAAATCGATAGCTGCCAGAAGAAGGCTCAGACCCGCAGCACTGCCCAGGATAATATAGCGTTCGTTCTGCTCCAGATTCCTCTCACCGAAAAGCGTGGGTTGAAGTTCCACGCTCCGCTCATCCTCTGAGCCGTAGCGAAACACACTTACTCCATATCTTCCAAGATCGTAAGCGATGTTGCTGAGCAGAAAGGTAAACGGAAACGTTCCGAAACTGATTATCTCAAAGCGCCTGAGACCGGAAAAAAAGGCAGAACCTGTTCCTCCTCCCTCCTGTCCCCCATCGGGATTCCCGCCGTTGCCATGATATTCGAGGCTTCGATATTCGAGGATCCCATATTCGGGGCTTTTGAATCTGCCGTCTTCAATGCTTCCGGTGTTTCTGTGGTCGGGCCCCTCAAGATCGGCTGCTGCCTGTAGCACGCCCAGACTATTGGGGGAGCCTTGTGTCCCCAGAATTGTCCCGGTTTGGATTAATGCCCCGGTTTCTATACATGCCCCGGGTTTTACGCCGGGGGCAGGATGAGCCCGCATTGTTCCGGGAAAAAGAAACAACCAGGCAATCATAAGCAGAATCGCTGCCAATGGCATTGAATTTCTGTTGTTAATGGGCATTATGCGTACTCCCGAGGGCCGAAAATTGAGCTTCCCACCCGCACCATAGTGCTTCCTTCCTCAACGGCAATCTCGAAATCGTTGCTCATTCCCATGCTGAGGCTGTCCCAGTGGGGAAGATGAAACCGTCCAACGCATTCACCAAAGTCTTTCCGCAGAGAGGCAAAAGCACGGCGGACAGGAACTTCCCCGTCACTGAGAAGCGGCCCGATGGTCATGAGCCCTCTCAAGCGGATGGCTGGTAGGTTTTCGGCGGTTTCCAGAAGATGAAAAAGTTCATCTGCCGTTCGCAGACCGAACTTACTGTCCTGACCCGAGGTGTTCATTTCTATGCAAATATCCATGTTTTTGTCCTGACTCTCCGCCTGTGAGCTGATTTTGCGAAGCAGCTTTTCGCTGTCTACGCTCTGAATCCAGCTGCTCAGACGCACGGCATCCTTTACCTTATTGGACTGAAGATGACCGATCATATGAAGTTCAACATCCGGGATCGGTGGAGGGTCGAATTTTTGCAGAATCTCCTGCACCCTGTTCTCCCCGAAGACACGGACTCCTGCGGAAATAGCTTCCTCTATCTGATCGGAACCATGGGTTTTACTTACTGCCACAAGGGTGATTTCCTCAGGCTGGCGGCCGCATCGTTGGGCGGCGTTGCCAATTCGTTCCTGTATACGGCTGTAATTGCCGGCTATGTTGTTCATCATTATACTATAGTATCAAAATACAAACACAGAGTCAGTGCCCTATTTACCATCCAGTTCCTTTGGAATAAGATGGGGCATTCATAACGTGATATAAGGCAGGTAAAGATAATGAGTACTACACTCTGGTCAGAACGGCAGGTTTCCACCTGGCGAACCAAGGTGGGGCTGGCTGAAATGCTCAAAGGCGGCGTCATCATGGATGTTATTAATGTTGAGCAGGCAAAAATTGCAGAAGACGCCGGTGCACAGGCGGTTATGGCCCTGGAACGGGTTCCCGCAGATATTCGACAGTACGGCGGAGTTGCGCGGATGAGCGACCCGGCCATGATTGAAGAAATTAAATCAGCCGTTTCAATCCCTGTTATGGCGAAAGCGCGAATCGGGCATTTTGCCGAAGCCCAGATTCTGGAAGCCCTTGGTGTCGATTTTATTGATGAAAGTGAAGTATTAACCCCCGCTGACGATGAGTATCATATCTGGAAGCATGACTTTAAAGCACCCTTCGTATGTGGGTGCCGGAATCTCGGCGAAGCTCTCAGGAGGATCGGCGAAGGTGCCGCCATGATCCGGACCAAAGGGGAAGCCGGTACCGGAGACATTGTGGAAGCCGTTCGTCATTTGCGCACCGTACGGGACGGTATGAAGCGTCTCCAGGGTTTGAGCCGTGAACAACTGATGACCGAAGCCAAGAATCTGGGCGCCCCTTTCGAGTTGGTGTATGAGATTGCAGAGACCGGCAAACTTCCGGTTCCCAATTTCTCCGCCGGCGGAGTGGCAACCCCTGCGGACGCGGCACTAATGGTACAGCTGGGTGCGGAAGCAGTCTTCGTGGGTTCAGGGATCTTTAAAAGCGGGGATCCCAAGAGACGGGCCCGGGCCATTGTTGACGCCGTGAGCTATTACAATGAACCGGCGAAAGTGCTTGAAATTTCCAGGAATCTGGGAGAGCCAATGACAGGGATTAATGTGAGCAGCATGTCCGAAGATGAAAGACTGGCCCAAAGGGGCTGGTAACGTTTCTCTCCGGGATTACCCGGTTATTTCAAAAGCCGATCCCGGGGCGTTCCCGAAGATCGGCTTTTTTCTATTCAGAAACCTGTTTTCTTCATACGCCGGCTTTTTGATCCCCCGAGATCTCAACCCACAGAAAAGGTGAAGAACATGAAACATATAGGCGTACTCAGCCTCCAAGGTGGATTTCAACGGCACATAGATATCCTCAGCCGCCTGGGGACCCACCCACTCCCGGTTCGACACAGTGAAGAACTGGATAAATGCAGCAGCTTGATCATTCCCGGGGGTGAAAGCACCACCATTGCAATGATCATGAAGCGCAGAGGGCTTCATGATCACATCAGCCGTCGGATTGAGAATGGAATGCCGGTTTTCGGCACATGTGCGGGGATGATTCTCTTGTCCCGGCATATTGACGGCCGTTCGGAGCACAGCTTTGCTGCATTAAACGCAAGTATTCTGAGAAACGCATACGGCAGTCAAGTCCACAGTTTCGAAGCTCACATTGATATTCAGGATGAAAATATCAGCATTCCCAATTTTCCTGCAGTTTTCATCCGGGCTCCGAAAATCGAAGAAATGGGCGATGAAGTGAAGGTATTGGCAGAGTTTAATTCCGCACCGGTGCTGGTGCGCCAGGGGACTATTCTTGCTGCCAGCTTCCACCCTGAACTCACCGATGACGAACGAATTCATAAGTACTTTATAGGCATGACGGAGGAACAATGACTCGGCGGACAAAAATCAAGCTCATTACGTACGGCACATTAATCGGTTTTATGCTTTTTCTCGCTCTTCTGTTTTACCTCACCACCTACTATGAAGCGGAATACACGCTTGAGGAATTTATATCCCAGGCAGATATCGGCGAAGAGGATGTATTTATTTACCGGGGTGAAGATTTCACTGCGCTGATCCCTGCTTCAACATTTTCTGGCAGTTTCCCTGGCAGCAACAGGGGGGAGTCAGGGGGGAACGGCTTTAATCCTTCTTCCGTAAAAGCCGACAGAGGACTGGTATTTTACCCCGGAGCAAAGGTTGAGGGCATCGCATACTCCCCGCTGCTTCTCCCCCTTATCGCCCGGGGATACCCGGTAATTATCCTGAAATTCCCCTTTCATTTTGCAATTCTTGAACAGAACGCCGGACACAAGGCAATGCCTCAGTTTAGCTCCATTGGAAGGTGGACTCTCTCAGGTCATTCGTTGGGAGGAACGGTGGCCGGTTGGGAAGCACTGGAAAATTATAAAGAACGGAACGGAGATGATCCGCCGGATTTTACGGTTGACAGCATGATATATCTTGCATCCTACAGCAATGAAGGAAATGACCTCAGCGACAGCGATCTGACCATTCTCAGCGTTGCCGGGGAACGTGACGGCCTGATATCCCTCCCGGAAATCCGCGAAAGCATGAATCTCTACCCCGACGATGCAAAGCTTATTACCATTTACGGAGGAAACCACGCCCAATTTGGTAGCTACGGACCCCAGGCCGGAGATGCGGCAGCGGGAATATCTCCTGAAGCCCAGCAGGAGAGAGCTACCCAGTTGATGCTTGAATTTCTCCAGAGACTCTGATCAGTGTGAGCGGTTCATGTTGTAATCGGTCAGGTGCTCCAAGCCTATTCGCAGATCGACGAACTCCTGCGGCAGGGTGGAAAGAACCTCCGTGATCTCATTCCTGAATCCCTGAAGATCGGAATCGACCCGCTCTCTAATTCCATGCTCGGCCATCCGCTCCAACAACCAATCCAGGTCTTCGGTGCCCGAATAATGCTGAAGAATTCCATCCAGTTTGGTCCTCTGCTGGTTATCAAGCTGATCCCTGAGAAGCTGTAGGTATACGGTTTTCTTTCCTTCCCGGAGATCCGAATCGTTGGGCTTGCCGGTGCTCCCGGGATCTCCGAACAGTCCAAGTTCATCGTCCTTTATCTGGAAAATAATGCCGATCAGTTCGCCTGCTTTCTCAAGCGCATCCCTTACTTCCCGGCTGCTGCCTCGCAAGAGCCCCGCCAGACTCATGGGCAGGGAAAACGTGTACCGTCCCGTCTTGTATCGGTAGGTGCGGATAATATCATCATACGTGACCATCGAAACATCAATCTGACCATGGTGGACATCCTGCATCTGAGCAAGCCCCACCAGCATCAGCTCGTCCTCAATAAAGCGCTCTACGGAGCGCACCAAAGTATCTTCGGCCTGAATTGAAGAAATAATTCTCATGGCAAGGAAGGTGGCTACATCTCCGGCGCATATGCCCAGGCTGTCCCCGTAATGCGCGGGATCCTTAACAGTCAGGGTTTTACCGTCATTGATGTACAGGGCATGCATGGCCGCTTTTCCCCGGCGCAGTTCATCCTGATCCATAATATCATCATGTATCAGAAGCATGCTCTGAAGAATTTCCAATGCGGCGGCAATATCCATCACTGTATCCCTGGAAACATCCTGCCCCGGCAACAGACTGTATGAAAACGGTACAAGACTACCTCTGATATGTTTTCCCCTGAGTGTATAATCTGTCAGTCTGTCTGCCAGCTGTGAGCTGAATGAACTGACATTACCGTAGTTCTGTAGAAAGCTTCGGATGTGAAGGGATATTTTGGTCTCTATTTCTTTCTTGTACCTGTACAGTTCATTCATCTCGTTTCCTCAAAATATTTCAGAGTTCAACCGCCAATCCGATGTTCCCGGATGGGAGACAGGCAGACTTGCCAACTCTCTTCCGCTGCTTCACAACTGGAGACAACTGGCGGGTATGCTCAATGCCCTCCCTAAGCCTATGGATTATCCAAGCCACTGCGGTTGTGCACCGCCGGATATATGTGCCAATTTCAGCCATTAAATTCTTTGCCTATGGCCTTTGAAACGATATCTGCAGCAATAAGCGTCATGGGAACTCCCACTCCGGGGTGTGTATACTGCCCTGCATAAAACATGTTTTTCAAGTGCTTGTTTCGCATGGAAGGTCTGAACACTGCAGTTTGACCTAGAGTATGCGCCAATCCCAAAGCGGTGCCCTTAAGTGCCCCGTAATCTTCAGTAAATTCCTCGCCGCTGTAATATCGTTGAACTTCAATGCTGTCCCGGAATTTTTCGCCGCAAAGGTTCTCCAAATGACGGATAATTTTATCTCCGTACTGTTTTCGAAATTGTTCATCCGCTGAAAGCCCTGGAGCCACGGGTACAAGAACAAAGACATTTTCTTTTCCCTCGGGACTCATGCTGTCATCATCGTCGCTGGTGACACTCACATAATATGAAGGATTATCCGGCCATTCGGGATGCTTAAAAATCTCATCAAAGTGATTGTTCCATTCTTTTGCAAAAAACAGATTATGATGTTTTAAACCTGTAAGCTTTTTGCTGACTCCAAGATACATAATGAACATGGAAGGCGCCACCACCGCCTTGTTCCAGTATTTGGGGGAATAATTACGTACTTTCTGATCCAGTAATTTTTGTTCAATCTGATAATAATCCCCTGTGGCCAACACCACATCGGCAGGTAAATTCCCCGTATTTGTTTCTACTCCGGTAGCCATGCCGTTGGAATAGGTAATCCCTGTTACATCCGTATTCAACTTGATCTTCACTCCCAGGTCTTCCAAAAGGCTGTGCATACCCTCAACCATTTTATTCATTCCTCCATGGGGGAAATACACTCCCTGTACCAGATCCACATGGCTCATTATCGAATACAAGGCAGGAGCGTTGGACGGGCTGTTTCCGAGAAATACCATTGCATACTCAAGAATCTTTTGAGCCCGATGATCCGTAAAGTACTTTTTAACATGAGAGTGTAAATCGCCGAACACACCCAGTCGGCTTCCCTGAAGAACTAAGCGGGGATTGATAAATTGAAAGATGGAACGGTATTCCCGATAGAGGAACTCTTCAATGGCAACCTTGTATTTATAACTGGCTTTCCCCAGATACTTTTTAAGCTTTTCGCTTCCGTTCTCCTCCAAATCATCAAACACCTTATTAATACCGTCCCTGTCCGGACCGATATCTACCGTTCCCTCTCCTTCAAAGAAGACCCGGTAATATGGTGCAAGTTTTTTCAGGCTGTAATATTCTTCTCGGTTTTTCCCCAGATCTTCGAAGAATTGTTCAAAAACTTCAGGCATTAAATACCAGGATGGCCCCATATCGAAGGTGTACCCGTTTTTTTCCCAGCTTCTTCCCCGACCGCCAAGGCGGTCGTGACGTTCGAGGAGTGTTACCTCCATGCCCTGCTTGCTCAATTTGGCAGCACTTGCCATTCCGGCGAAACCGCCGCCGATAACCAATGCCTGTTTCATGCACATCTCCCATTCGCAGTAATTAATATAGTCCGGTACTTGGGACAATATAAAATCACATACTGAAATATTCAATAATTTTTTCTCAATTCTGGCGAAGATATGGATACTGTCTGAGCAATTGTTTTTGGATTACAATTGTGACCGGATAATAATTATTTTTCTTCTGCAAATGCATCATGATTTATATCTTCCGTTTCATTTTGTTAATTTTTCTAGAATATTTTCCATTTAAGCGTGTTTTTATATGTTTTTTTGTATATTTCTTCAGTATATTCTCCAAAACGCATTGACTTTGATGTTTTTTTAGTAATAATTAGTATTCAGACAGAGCTGGAGGATATATGGATACGAAAACCAGAACAGGCGCAGAAGTAATTGTGGATGTAATACATCAGGAAGGCATCGAATATATCTTCGGATTACCCGGCGGAGCCGCTATTCCGATCTTCGATGCATTGGTTGACTCACCTGTTAAAATGATTCTCACGCGACATGAGCAGGGAGCTACGCATATGGCGGACGGCTATGCCCGGGCAACAGGCAAACCTGCAGTTGTACTGGTAACTTCCGGCCCCGGTGCAACCAACACCATTACAGGAATTCTCACAGCCCAAAT
This sequence comes from Salinispira sp., assembly GCF_059431795.1. Classification (NCBI taxonomy): domain Bacteria; kingdom Pseudomonadati; phylum Spirochaetota; class Spirochaetia; order Spirochaetales; family Spirochaetaceae; genus Salinispira; species Salinispira sp. Next base: position 45,293 of record NZ_JBXWXS010000031.1, on the reverse strand, counting down.
GGATTCTGTGCCAATGGTAATAATCACAGGACAAAACACCACCTGGAATTTAGGGCTGGACGCTTTTCAGGAAGCCGACGTTTCGGGGATATCATTTCCCGTGGTTAAACATTCATATCTCGTAAAAGACGGGAATGACCTGCCACGGATTATGCAGGAAGCGTTTCATATATGTCAGTCGGGAAGACCCGGACCGGTGTTGGTGGATATACCCAAGGATATCTCCTCCATGGTTGTAGAGCCGGATTATGAGCAGGATTTCCATCTGCCGGGATACAGCATCCTGAACGAAGGTGACGAAGACTCTATAGCAACCGCAGCACGGCTTCTTCAAAAAGCCAGCCGTCCGGTCCTTCTCGTGGGACACGGAGCGGTAATCTCCGGGGCTGAAAAGGAAGTAAAAAAACTTGCCGAATCTCTTCAGATTCCGGTTACCAATACCCTGCTTGGGAAAGGCTGCTTTCCGGAAGATCATGAATTAAGTCTCGGTATGCTGGGAATGCACGGAACCGCCTATGCGAACAAGGCGGTGGTGGACTGCGACCTGATCATGTCCATTGGTTCCCGTTGGGATGACCGGATTATCGGTAAACCTGAAGTCTTTTGCATGGATGCAAAAAAAATCCACGTTGATATTGATCCAGCGGAGTTCAACAAAATACTTCAAATGGATGTGACTATTCAGGGCGACGCCAAAGCCGTTATCGCCTCCCTGCTCAAATCCGTTCAGCCGGGTGACACTTCCGCGTGGCTCAAACAGATACAGAAATGGAAAAAGGACCTGCCGCTTAAGTACCGGCGAACCGGAAAGCTGTCAGCTCAGCATGTAATTGATGAGATGCATATCCAAAGCGGTGGAAAAGCTATAGTCACAACCGATGTGGGCCAACACCAAATGTGGGCCGCCCAGTACTGCCGCACCAACGATAGGTTTCACTGGATAAGTTCAGGAGGTGCCGGTACGATGGGTTTCGGATTCCCTGCGGCAATCGGGGCTCAGTTCGCCCATCCGGAGAAGACGGTGGTTGCAGTGGTGGGAGATGGCGGGTTTCAAATGACTCTCAGCGAGCTTTCTACGGCGGTGATCCACAAACTCCCGCTGAAAATAATTGTTGTGAATAACCGATACCTTGGAATGGTACGGCAATGGCAGAATCTATTCTACGATAACCGCCTTTCCGGCGTGGATATGGAAGGCAATCCTGATTTCGTAAAACTTGCAGAAAGTTACGGAGCCAAAGGCTTCAGGATCAAACGCAGTGCCGATGTGAAAAGAATTATCCGGAACTCTCTTGAATATACTCAAGGACCTGTGGTGATAGACGCAATGGTTGAAAAAGAAGGGAACGTTTTTCCCATGATCCCTGCCGGAGCTTCTCTTTCAGAAATGATTCTGGAAGAACCCAAGCAAAAGATGGCAAAACCTGTGGGATCCACCTGAGAATGCTTCAGGTAGATCTTAACCCTCACTAACTGGAACATCCAGATGGTCAGCAGGGATTGGCGGAAAGTAATTCAGGGAATATGTAAGGAGCGGAGTGTGAAAAATCCTGTTACAGCACAAGAAATCATGGAAGCAGCACAAGGAATGAAACGGCACACTATAAGCCTTTTCGTAGCAAACAAGCCGGGAGTACTCATTCGAATATCGTTGGTCTTCGCCCGGAGAGGTTACAATATAGACAGCCTGGTGGTTTCCTCAGGAAGTGATCCCCGCTTTTCCACCATGAATATTGTTGCCCGTGGTGATGCTAAAGTACTTGATCAAATACTCAAGCAGCTGAATAAACTTGTTGATGTTGTCTCTGCAAAAGATCGCACCGATGAGGACATTATCCAAAAGGAACTGGCCTTATTCAAGGTCGGGTGCACAGGAGCACCCCGATTTGAAGTACTTCAGCTTGCCGGTTCTATGGAATGCGAAGTAGTTGAAGTTTCGGAAAATGCAGTGATTCTGGAAACAGTTGGTGACAGTGAGCGGATAGACAGCGTGTACAAGGTTCTCGAAGGTTACGGGGTAATTGAGTTGGTGCGAACGGGAAAAGTACTGATGTCAAGAGGTTCGGAGATTACGTCCTGAAATGCTACACAAGAGCTGACAAAGAAGTGCATGGTCGGAGATCCGGCCGGCGGCCTGGGGTACTGCTATAGAAATTTCAGGACGCTTTGTGGGTCGTTACTATGTATGGGGTATCACTATTGTGAGTGACTTCATTAACAGAATGGGCGGTGCAGGACTCGAACCAGCGACCCCCAGCGTGTCGAGCTGGTGCTCTAACCATCTGAGCTAACCGCCCCCGTGTAATATTTTTACTCTCGATTCCACAACAAGCCCTCACAAGGGCCTGCAAATCAAACCATAAAGAAATTGCTAAGACTTTTAACAATCATAATTCATTATTGTAAAAGGCTTATGATTCCGTACTACGATTCAGCATCTTTCAAGAGGTAATTTTGAAAGATGCCAACTGTCAATGAAAGACGGGGCTGAATCTTAATCGGGGGCTACTGCACTTGAGATACGCTCCAGTACCTTTTTTCGGTCCAGGGGTTTTACAATGTAGTTTTTTGCTCCGATCATCAGACTCTGCTTAACCAAGTCCTGTTTTCCAAGGGCACTGATCATTACTACTCGTGCATCCTTATCAAACTCAATGATTTTCTGAAGGGATGTTACACCATCCATTTTCGGCATGGTAATGTCCATGGTCACCAGATCTACATTCGGATGAAGTTCCTTGTATTTTTCGAAGCCGTCTTCACCGTTTTCAGCAGTTGCAACAACATCAAATCCTTCTGATGTCAGAATCTGGGTGATTTGCTTGGTTACAAACATAGAATCATCCACGACCAATACCTTATAAGACCGTCCAGAAGGATCCATCCCTGTAGCCTTTCGTTCATTGATATTTGGAAAATCGCCTTTTGATCTCATGTATCATGACTCCTGTATGTGATTAACTGCGTTCCCGGACGGCTACATTGATTTCGATCTTACCCAGTTCCATGTCCATGGGCACAATAAGGGCTTCCACCTTGTTATCGCTGATTTCCATATCCTTTCCTGTCAAAATTGCAGGGGGAGTAAGGTCAAAACTAAACCCCAGATTGTGCAGTTTTGTTACAGCCTGACCAGTAATCATATTTGCCATTTCGGTGATGGTGGCTTTGGCCATGTCATTCATTTCGGTCACCGGATCCATTCCCATGGATTCAAGCATGACGGATGTAATACCAAGAGCAGTTTCTTTTGACATATCAAACAGAACCCTCCCTTCAACATCCCCTGCCAGCCCTACGATTGCTGCAACTCCGAGAACGGACATACTGGTTGATTTCAAGTACAGTTCCCCCCGTTTTACCTCAGTGCCTAAGACTTCCGTGAGAACATTATAGGCAGATTCGACAAAAGGGTTAATGTATTCTACGCGCATAAATTAAGACTCCTATTTCAGTTTGATTTCTTTCTGTAAAAACGCAATTCCTTATCGGTTTTCTCTTCCCAGGGGTATGCATCAGGTATTCTTTCATGATCCCCGAGTATGACAATACCTCCGGCCTTCATCCGCTCATCAAGTTCTTCCAATAAACGACTGGAATCTTCACGGCTCAAATACGACAGCAAATCTCTGGAAACCAGTAACTGGATGGGAGGCATTGCATGAGCATGGGCAATATCGTGATATTCAAAAAGAATCGCATCCTTGATTTCCTGGTTAAAACTCAATCCGTTGGGGCCGCTGACCATAAAGTCCCGGTATAGTTCAGGCACTGCATTTTCATCAAAAATCATATTCGGTGCACTGGAAACAGAAAGCAGATCCTTATCGCTGGCCCATATTTTTAATCTAGCCTTAGGATACTTTTTCTTGAGCAATACTGCAAGGGAGTAGGTTTCATAGCCCTTTCCACATCCTGGATTCCAGATATGAAGTTGGTTATCCACTTCATCGGGCAGTGCGTTATACAGAGCATCGAAAAGGTCTTTTTCCCACAACCGGGATGTATATCTCGATGAAAACCCTGTAAGAAACTGAGATGCATCAGACTTATTGGAAAGCTGAATATTATCTTTACTGCGTTCGTCCTTCCACTCCTGAAAGCGGCTTTCAAACCAGTCTCTGTTTATTTCGCTGACGAAGAAGTGTTCGAAAGTTTCTAGGGTCTCTATAATAAACTGTTTGTTAATTGCTTCACTGTCTTCTTTTTGTTTCTGTTTGTTCGGTGATGCCTTTTTCTGGATTTTTTTCGATGGTTGGGCTGACGCATCATCAGCTTCCCTGTGTTCAGTCTGTCGAGATGTATCTAAGGCCTGACGCTGAGCCTGTCGGACCATTTCATTTTGGTTTTCTTTATTTTTTTCTTCTTCGGGTTTTCCCAGAATGCGTTCCACATCCAGAATGATGTACAACCGCCCATCGTTTTCTACAACTCCGCTGATATATTTGATATTAATATCACCGAAGATCGGATGGGGGGGCTGAATGGTGTCTTTTGAAATGCCCACAACCTTATCTATTTTATCGACCACAACCCCGATCATATTTGTTTCCAGGCGGAGAATGAGGCCATTTTCCTCATCCAGAGTTTCATCGTCCTCATGGGGAAGATTAAACATTTCACGCAGATCGATAATTGAGATAATCTCGCCTCTAAGATTGTATACCCCCCGTACAAAAGGGGGAGTATTGGGCACATAGGTGAAATTAATGAACTTTGCAATTTCTTTCACCTTCATAATATCGATCCCGTAATCCTTCCCGCCAAGGGTGAAGGTTACCATTTTGAAATCTATATTTTCTACCTTGGCATCCTGATCTTCAACCGCCCGGGCATGTGCTGATTTCTTTGATTTGGTTAGAATTTTCATGCATCTTCCTCACTACCGGGGTGAAACTTCCCTTCTCTGCCGCGCTTCGATTTCCATCTTTTGCCCCAGCTCAAGCAACTGACTCACGTCGATAATCAACGATACAGTTCCGTCACCGGTGATATTGGCACCGGCTATACCCGGTGCATTGGTATAATGATCTCTGAGAGGTTTAATTACCACATCTTCCTCTCCAATGAGTTGATCCACTATCAGCCCCATTTTCTTATCGCCGCTTCCAACAATAACAACAAAGAAATGTTCTTTATCCTCGTCGGTGGGAATATTAAAAATACGGTTCAGGCGCATCAGGCTCACCACATCTTCCCGGACATTGAATACTTCATAATTGTCAATTTTTCTGATCTCTTCAGGCTTTATACGGTGACTGTCCAAAACCGCAGTAATGGGAATTGCATACAATTCTTTACCAACCCGTACAAGAAGTCCCTGAATAATTGCAAGTGTAAGAGGAATTTTAATGGTGAAGCGCGATCCTTTTCCCTGGGATGACCAGACTGAAACATTTCCGTTCAGTTTTTCGATCTGCTTTTTCACCACATCCAGGCCTACACCACGACCACTGATATTGGTTATGGATTTCGCTGTAGAAAAACCGGGCTCGAAAATAAGGTTATAGGCTTCGATATCCGTCAGAGCCTTGTTCGGATGAATAATGCCCCGGTCTATGGCTTTTTTCTTAACTTTATTTACGTCTATTCCGCGGCCGTCATCAAAAATTTCAATGAGGATCATATTTCCCTCATTGCTGGCCTTAAGGTGAATTTTGCCTTCGGGGGGTTTTCCGCTTTTTTTCCGCTCTTCAGCGGTTTCAATACCGTGATCCAGTGAGTTTCTCACACAGTGGATCAAGGGGTCCAGAAGGTCTTCTATTACACTCTTATCGAGCTCTGTGTCTTCACCTTCGATTTCCAGCTTAACTTTTTTATCCAGGGACCTGCTGAGATCCCTTACAAGGCGGGGAAAGCGGGAGAATATCTGAGATATGGGAACCATTCTGATTCTCATTACGCCTTCCTGCAGTTCGGAAGTAATTCGCCCAAGATTTTGCGCAGTATTGCGGAATTTGGCAATGGACGTTTTGATTGAACCATGGAAACCGTCGAAGAAGGTAGACAGCTGGCCGAACTGTTCAATCATATCCCGTTTCACATCTTTCATGCCTTTGCCGCTTTGTATCTGCTCCAAATAATCAGGGAGGGAGTCAAAGAGTTCTTTAATTAGCTGGCGGTACTGGGTCTGTACCTGCTGAAGATCGCTGAGATTTTCCGTGAACTGGTTGCTCACCTGATTAAATGTCGCCTTGTTAATTACGGTCTCACTTACCAGGTTAAGAAGATCGTCGATCCGTTTACTTTCCACCCGGAGAATTGAACTGGAAGCAGTTTTACGGGGTTCTCCGATTTCTTTCGGGGCTGCTTCACTGTTCTTGATTCCTGCTTTTGCCGATTCAATGACCTCCTGGATATCGGATTCATCTTCCTCTTCATCCATATTGTCATAGTTCGAAACATCATCGGCTTCAGTCTCTTCGTCTAACGCTGCCGGGGTATGTTCATCTTCGTAGGCTTCGCTATCGTGGTCTGTATCTGCTGCCTGAACCTGGATAACCGGCTCAGATTCAACCTCGGACAAGGGGTGTATTTCAATGGATGTGGTGACATCCGGAATTTGCAAGATTGTTTCTAGTCGGGAAGCATCTGATTGTGTGGCCAGGTAATAGACCACCTGGGGATAAAAATTATCTTCATATAATGCTTCAAACTGGGGACGTGTGGATAATACAGTACCTTCGGCTTTCAATGCTGCGAATACCTGGATTCCTCCCACGGTATTCATGGGATTATCGGGATTAAAATTGACAATCACCTGGTAGACAGTATCGCCCTCATCGGCATTCTCCTGAAGTTCCAGCAGATCGTACTCTGAAAGTTTCACCTGGTCAGCAGTATTTCGCTCATTTGAAGCAACTGTTTTCTCAGGTTTTGCATCGGAGGTGTTTTTTGAAGCTTTTACGGCTTTTTTAGCAGATTTGCCACCATCCTTGGATTTTTTGGAGGATTCAGTCTTGCCCTTCAAAAATCCCTTGAGTGTTTCTTCGGTGGAGCTGATATCTTCTTCATACACGCTGCCCTGTGAGCGTTCAGAAAGCATGGCTTTAATAATATCTATTGCATCCAGCAGGGTGTCTATAATTGCTTCGTTAATCTTGAGTTTTCCGGCACGGATGTCGTCAAGGACATCTTCTACAATATGGGTAAACTCAGACAGCTCTGTCATCTGAACGGTGGCAGAAGCGCCTTTCAGGGTGTGTGCGGCCCGAAAAATTTCATCTATGGAGTCTTGATTTGACTGGTCGTTTTCAAGCACAAGAATATTCTGTTCAAGCAGATCCACCTGCATTTCCGCTTCAACAAAAAAATCTTTTAACAGCTCTTCATTATTTGGATCTAGGTAATCGCTCATGTTTTAAATCATATACTAATGAAATGGTAAGTCAATATTAAAATGTAAATATTTGACTTTGAATTGAAAAAAATACTGAATATGAATTGTTTATTAAATCTTTCCAAAGCATCCTTCTACGCACTCTTTTTGAAGAATCCATGCAATAGAAATTATATCATTATTACTTAATCAATACGTAATTTTTAATACCCAGTAACTGGTAGCGTCGTAATTATCTTCCACTTGTTGCATTGTAAAATCAACAATTATAAACGGCAGACCCTGAGGTCTGCCGTGTGTGATCAATACAGTATGTGAATGTGAACTTACTGCTGTTCGTCTGCGCCTTCACGATCGGCGGGATTATCCATTTTCTGGCTTTCAAGATAGCGCAGAACCTGGATATTACCAAGCCGTTCAACTTCCGCATTGCGCCGGGATTCTTCGCGCTGCTGGAGGATTCCCCATATAGCTTCATCATCGATATCGCGTTCGAGTGTAAGAACCGCTTTGTCGTACACAACGCTCACATCCTTAATGTAGGTTACGAAGTCGCCGCCTTCCTGGGCTGCATCACGATATACTCGAAAACCTACAAGTTTTACCATAGGCGCGAGTTTAGGATACAGAGGATATGTTGTAAGCTCCCTGTTCCGTACTTCTTCGATATATGCAGGATTACTCCAGGTCATTGTTCTCCATCCGTCGAAATCTAAATACCCGAGAAAGTATTCCCGTTCCCGATTTTCATGATCCTTAAGAATTACGCTGAATCCCTGAGGAAAATTCAGACCGTGAACATTCACAGAAATACTTTTTACAACAGCTACATTTTTCAATACTCCATATCCATCGTACTGTTCGCCCTGACCCTCATCAGCAGGATCTACAGAGAGCGTACCGTCGGCATTTACTGTTTTCACATCAGAATACGCCGGGATTTCGAAAGGAGGCTGAACTATACCCCATGCATTGAATGGTTCGGTGGGAAAATGGATTCGCACACCGAGTGTTGTTTCGCCGGGGTACTGTACAGCATCGTCCCGCACGGGGGCTGCAGCTGTATAGGACCTGGACTGGTTTCCAACAGAACGTGCTGAAGAGTTCAGAATAACTTCCCAGTTTTCCACGTATAGTGAAGTTTTCATCTGAGCCTTTTCTTCTTCTGTGAAACTTGACCCTGCGGCAGTGCTGAAGTCTATCAGTGTAGCTTCATTCTGTACGGGATTATCCGCGGGATAATCTGCAGTCAGGGTGTTAAAATCAATCAGTGTCGCTTCCTCGGCAAACACGAACGTGCCTGCGATTATTGCTACCAGAATAAGAATGAAGAACCTTTTCATTCTGCGCTCCTTTATTTTCAAGCCTTATTCGATGTACTCGCTCTATCAAATTATATCTATACCCATTTCTTTGTCAAATCTTTTTACTGAATTCCCGGGAGTTCATGGAAAAATCATGGAGAAAAGGCCTGAGATACGACTATTCGCCCATCGCCGGTGCAGTATAGGGCGGAATATAGGGTTCCTGCCCCTCCAGAAGAAATAAAACCCGCCGCACCGCAGGAAAATTCAATTTGATTCCGTCCTCTAAAATCTTAAATGATTGTTCCAGGGTCAGGGCTTTTCCGGGAATGCGTTTCATGGCATTCCTGTCCAGGTCCACCACCAGTTCTCCGCCACCGGGGAAGAAGACTGAACGGACCGATGTATCTCTGAGGAAAATATGATAGTTGCGGATATTGGCGGGGCCGAGAATACTTTCTTCTATATATTGCTCAATTCTCTGACGCCGTCCGGTTTCCCTTGGAAGGGTTCTGTATTCGGCAATCACCCTTCCCTCCACTGCATCGGGGAAATAGAGAATCACCTTTTCATGTTGGAAGTTGGATACGCCATAGAGGAGCACTGAAAGGAAAAATAGCGCGATAATCGCCATGAGCCATTTATGGTCTGTATAGAGACTGTTTTTTATTTTATTGAGATACACTTTCAAAATCCTGGATAAAATCGGTTACGCCATTATAGATTCCCTTGCTGATGTTCTGCAAGTAGAGGGGATTATTCAGCAGTTCAACCTCCTCAGAATTAGTCACAAATCCCACTTCCACCAGAACCGACGGCATGTGCGCCTTTCGCACCACATACCAGTCCATCTCTTTTAAGCCCCGGGATGTGGTATATCCGCCCAGTTCGGCAAGCATTCCCCGTTCAATATTCTGAGCAAGAATGATGCTCTCCACCGTGTATTCCTCTTCAAGAATGCTGTTCAGAATGGGGAGCACCGATGTGTTGTCCGAATCCACATCTCCCGGCTCCAGCAACTGTCTTCGGTATTCAGGAGGAAGATACCACACTTCAATGCCTTTCGCCCGGGAACTCAGTGCCGCGTTCGCATGAATGCTGATAAAGACAATCTTTTCATCCGGCCCGCTGCTTAACCCGTTTGCCAAGGCGGTTCGCTGTTCCAGGGTTAGATACCTGTCGTCCTCCCGGGAAATGACGATCTCCTTGTCGGGATAGCGGTCGCCAAGGCGTCTGGCAAGATCTGCGGCCACCTCCAACACGATATTCTTCTCATATATTGGATCACCATTGGCAAGGGTGCCGATGGTTCCCGGGTCCTTGCCGCCATGTCCGGGGTCAATAAAAATGGTGGAGATTTCTCTTTGATCACCGGATTCCGGATTCACAAACAGCGCTTGAATCTGGTCGGCCGTGCTTCGGGGAAAATAGAGTCTTCCGTCCTGGAAATATGGAGGATTGATTACCGAAGTATCGAGGAAATTATGGGTCATCAGAGGGACATCCGGCATAAACGTGAGAACTTCATCTCCTCTCCAAATCATGCCCCGGTTCAAAATATCATCCCAATACAGATCCAGTTCATTATCGTTCAGCAGCTTCTCCAGAGAAACATCTGCATGAACTGCAACGGCAGGCAAAAGAAGAAGAATGCACCCCGCTAAGAAAAAGCCGAGGATGGTTTGATTATGGAAAGAGCCAGGTAACCACTGCACATCAGCCTCTTGGGGAGTCTTTGAACTCTTGAATGATCTTCCGGATAGCTTCATCAATACTAATGTCGGTAGAATCTCCCTGATTTTGAGAGTTCTCTGCATCCAGATAGTAACAAAGCCCCTGATACCCTGCTCTTAGAAGGACGAACAGCATTTCAGGATTCCGGGAGGCATCCCCTCCAGCCTCCCAGCGGAAATCAGGAATTATACGTGCGCTGTCCTGCAATGAGTTGAGAATGCTTCGATAGTTCCAGTCTTTCCCTTCATAATTCAGATAGGGCGCAGGTATATTAAACTTCCATTTTCCCGGCAACTGCTCTGCGGGGCGGTGAAGTTGAGATTTCCGGTTCCCCGAATCGTACTCATGCAGAAAGGTCTTTAAAAGTTCTGGATACGCAGGGGGGAAATCACTGCGCAGAATACTCTGAAGTTCCCGGAAACTTACCGGTTGCAGCCTGAAAAGATATGCGGTGACTCCCGCCTCCGCAAGTTGGGCGGATGTTGCAGCTTCAGGGCCGGTGGATTCCCGACAAATAATATTTCCGCATTTTTCCACATTATTTCTGGGAAATTGCAATACGTCCCCGGGCCGTACCGTGATGAAGTGAAACTCCCCTGCTTCTTCCCGGGAACCGGGAGCAGCGCCCGCAGGGATAACTCGCCGGTCAAATATCACATCTTTCAGCCTGCCGGGAATTGAGATAATTCCCCGCTCGGACACTCTAAAATCGCTGGCCGGGGTAAAATAGCCCGAGTATGTCCCGGGATTCTCGCCCAGTGCCATGAGTACGGCACCCACGGCGGGATGGACAGCGCTGTGAAGGGGATAGGTCCAGCCGGACATATATCCTCCGGATAGACGAGCTGCAACTTCACCGATCACAGGTCCCCTGGAAGTCATAAAAATATCCCCTTTGGCAGCACCCCGGGTGATCCCTAGGGCCTTAGCGGCCCGGAAGAGAATGGAAAACATGGCATCTGCTTCATCTTCATTCAGTCCGCTGGGAAAATCGTGTCCCCGCTCGATGTAGTATGGAGGGTAATCAATGTTTCTCCGGGCAACACCCATGGGCATCGTGGTATTATCGAAAATCAGTGAATCGAGACTATACTCGACGCCCTGAATCTCTTCCTCCAGTACCACTGTGGAGCCGGGGGAATATTCCAGCGCTTGTGCGGCTGCAGGGGCAATATCCTTATGTGAACTAATCCGCCGTACGCCCCGGGCGCCCATATTATCTCCCGGTTTTATAACCAGGGGATATTTAAGCCCCTCCCGCCGGATTTCCCCCAGCAAGCGGTCGGCGATCTCTTGGGGTGTGCGAACCTCAGCCTCTTCGACCGTCACAGAAACGAAGCCCGGGCAGGCGATATTATGTTCATGAAGCACCCTGCGCATCCGGTCCTTTCTGCTGGCGTTCAGAGCCGCCTCATACGGGATTCCCGGAAGGTTGAAGGCCTGCGCCACCCATGCAACCGAAGCGGAGAAATCGGTTCCCACAGTGAGCACCCCGTCCAGCCCTCCACGGTCTTTGATCTCGGCTGCGGCACCGGTGAGCCCCTGCAGGTCTTTAAGGTCAATATGAAAAAAACCGCTGGAACTTCCTGCACCGGGAGCATGGGGGTTTCCGTCGGCAATGAACAGCTCAAGCCCCATGGCCTGGGCAATATGGATGGCCGGCAGCTGCATTGTGTTGGCTCCAAGAAACAACAGGCGCCGTCCCCGGGGGGAATCGGCTTTCCAGGATTCAACAAAGGATCTGGTTCGTTCATTCAGAGCAAGATCAGGGTGATACATAGTACCTCACAGGCGGTTAATCTTCTTCGGGGATATTGATGAAATAGGCTTCGAAGCTGTCGCCCAGATCCAGAGCCCTGCTCACACTCATGCTCATTCCCCTCAGCCAATGATGAGAGAAGGGTGCAGGGAATCGCTCAGGATGATGACCGGTTGAACGGCTTTCAGCGAGCATAAGGCCGTACATATTGCCCAGCTCATCGGCCTGCCGGGGATTCCAGACGGTAAAATGATCCTCCGGACCGTTCTGAAGAAACCCGGAGAGATCCCGGCGGCCGCTGATTCCCCGATTGCTGGGAGTGGAAAAAGCAAATATCCCCCCAGGCTTCAATATCTTCCGAATCCAGACAAGAATGTCGCGCAATTCTGAAAAATGTTCAATCACATACCACATGGTAACCACGGAAAACGCGTTTTCTTCATACTGCCGTCGGAATTCCGGATCGGATATGTCGCCGCTTGCCGCAGGAATTTGGAGCGTATTCTGTACATATTCAACCGCCGCAGGACTGATATCTATTCCCTGGCAGGAAAAGCCATCCTCCCTGGCCGCCTGGAGAAACGGACCGTAGGCACAACCGATATCCAGAAGGGAGGGCTGTTCGTTCTGGATAGACAGATGCTTCCGGATGTACTTCAGCCGTTGGGCTCCCATATTCTGAATGTGTTGAAAATCCTCCATGTAGGTTTTTCCATACTGTGCCTTATATTGGCTGAAGAAATAGCTTTCATCGTAGTCGAAGCTGTCTGCCGTGACCCGAAAAAGATACACCGTTCCGCATCGGGAGCAGGCGGAATAACTCCGGTTTTCTGCTCTGGAAATTACCGGATTTGGACCGCTGTTGCCGCAGCATGGACAACAGGAATTTCCCTGAGGTCGGATGGAGCGAACCCGTTCCCCAAGAGATGAGGCCGGGATTGCGCATACCCGTTCAACCTGGGATACAAGCTGTCGAGCCAGCTCCGGGTATTGCAGCTGATCCACGGCGGTTCCCAGGCTATCCGGCTGCACCGAAAGAAACCCCGAGAGCAGAGATAGTCTTCGGTGGTAATCTGATGCATCCACGATGAGAACCGGTAATCCGCTGAATTGGGCCTCCCAGGCACTGAGACCGTAGGAGCAAATCATCAATTCGTAGCCGGAGAACCGGGACGTCAAGTCTTCCACCGGTTTCATCCAGCTCCAGCCGTCCGGAAGTTCCGGGAGTATGGAGTTCGACAGCCTGCGGGGAAAAATGATATTTCCAGAGACGGAGCGTAAAAATTTATGTTCTTTGAGAAGGTCAACAAAACGGGCAGTGAGTTGTCCGGGATCGCTTCCTCCGAAACTGACCAGGACGCTGTTTACCCGTATCAGGTTGCCGGAAGCGGAGGATCTTACCTGATTTCCGGATGCCTCAGCCGCGATTTTCGGGGTCAGTGAGGTTTGTCCCCCATCGGTTGGCCGGGGACGGAGCATTCCCGGATCATACAGGTTTGAAGCCTCCCCTTCGCGACTCCCGCTCATACCGCTCATAGCGCTCATACCGCTAAGACCGGGAATCGGGGGAAGCGGAGGGTATGCGGATCTCTGGTCTTTGAAATATTTGCGATGATGGTAGGTTCCGGGATACGGCAGGCTATCCAGAAGATAGTCTGCGTACATCCGTCCTTCGCCGCCAAGATCTATTGCCGCAACCGGAGCCAGTGCTTTCAACTCCATGAGACGGGAATATTCTATGAAGGGCATATCGATTACATAGAATAGCGGAGCCGAACCATGGGCAGTATTCAGATCTCCGGTCAACCGGCACTCTTTCAGCAGGGGAAACTGCTCCAAAAGGCCTTGCTGCATTTCCGATGGAATGAAAACGGAACTGTTGCCGATCTCCATATGGAGCCTGATGATTCGTACCAGGTGGCCGCTTCCGTTACGAAGCTCCAGTGCGGGAACGAGGATTATCTGCTTTTCTTTTTCCATGTTCAGACCGCCAGTGAATAAATGCTCTTGAGAATGGAAGGAAGTTCAGGAAGAGCATCCATCTCGTGGCTGTGGAACAGACTGCTGAGATATCGGTAATCTTCCCGGGTATCCAGAGTCAGTCGGAGTTCAGCCCCCTGAAACTCCCGTGGAGCAGTAACGGTGCGGATCGTAAATATATGCGGATGATTATAGATATAGGGACATACATGCTCATGGTCATAGGGATCCACAGAATCAACAAAAGCCTGCTCAAGTGCGGCGCTTGCCACCGATTCAACTCCACAACCGTAGGGAATTCCGCTGTGGGCAAGATAATCCGCCGGATCGTCCGGGAATTGGCCTATTCCGGAGGCAGTTTCCGGGACGGTGGATTGCTGCTGCCCGGATTGCTGCTGCCCGGTTTTATGCCGAGGCCCGGATTGCTGATGCCCGGATTCCTGATGCCCGGATTTATGCCGGGGCCCGGGTGCTCCATTGGGGAAATCTAGTAACAGATTTGCGAGCCTGTAGCTCACCAGGGGATTGTCGGCGGTTGCCCGTATAATTCTATCTACAGCAAAATGCCGGGCTGCAAACACATAGCGGGCAAGCACATCTTCTGCAGGTCCTTCGAAACACTCCCAGCCGGGAACGGAAGCACAAATTTTATTGATAACGGAATAGCTATGGCTGTCTGTGAGCACCGCATGCACGTCGGTATTCACCAGAGAAAGCCGGCGCATGGCATGTTCCAGTACCGTGCGGCCCTGGAGATCCAGCAGTATTTTGTGAGGCAGGCGGCTTGAGCCCAGGCGTGCCTGGAGAAAAACTCCGGTACGCATATTCGGATAATTAGAAAACATGATGTTCTCCCCATAGTTCGATCATTTGACGGACATCCCAACGGAAATTATAGCGGTGTTCCCGAACCCATTTTCGCAGACGTCTGAACTGATCCAAAGCCTGAAACACACCAATTCTCCCGGCACGATAAAAGGGCCAAAATTTCCCCCAGGGGAGTTCAGCCCGGTCTCCGGTATATCTGACAGCAAGGGTTTTCAGATAAAATCTCAGATAATCCTCATCGGGCGTACTTTCCTCGGCGGAGATGGTTTCCAGATACTGAAAGCGCAGAGCATTGAGAGACACGAAGCGCTCCCCCCATAATCTGCTGCGGTATCCGAATTCCAGTTTTTGCCAATGCTGATTTGTCAGCTCTTCATCATAGCCGCCGCTTCGTATAAAGCGTTGTCTGTTATACACACCACAGTAGTCGGCTGCCAACAGGCTCTCCTGCTCCCGGCCGTCGGGAAGAATACCCAGGGGTTCCCGAAAGGTGAGGCTCTTCATTGAAGGATTTCCTGCGGGAACAAAGAGGCTTGGAACAGGATTTCCCTTGGAATCTTTCAGCAGGGGTAAAAAGCAAAGCACCGAGGGATCAAGGCCGCGAAACGCGCTTTCAGAGAGGTGAAGCTCCATATCGTTCCAAATAACGCATACCAAATCCCGTTTGGCCTCTCCCATGCTGATATTTATCAAACTTCCTGCAGAAGCGGTGTCGTAGTACATTTCACGGGGAAAAAGCACAATGCGCAGATGGGGGAATTCTGAAGTGAGATCATCCAGGGGGAGTGAAGCATCCCGGGGCATTACAACTATGGTATCTGCGATTTTTTTTGCAGCCAGACGGCGGATATCTTCCACCCGCTGGTATTTCCGGCCCCTAATCAGCTGTATTACCGAGATATTATAATTCATGGAATTGTCACGCCCCGCCGGGCCCCGGCCCAAAACCGTGTAATTCCTTGAAGAGTTAAAAGTTGAAGGTATACCACTCATCACATTTTCGGCACACTTCCGGCAGATCATGTTCCAGATGCCGGAGATACAGATGCCTGCCTGCCTCCCAAATACTGTTCATATTGTCGGTATACACATTGCCGAAATTGAATGTTTCCTCGCCGGGAATAATAGCATGGTTCAGGCAGGCAAAGACCGAACCATCCAATCTGATGTACAGCTCCCGTTTCAGATGCCAGCATTCATGCCGATTCAGGGGTGAAAGATCCGTTACCTTTCTGTCCGGCATGGTTTGGGAGAAATCGGTATATTTCTGAATAATCACCTGGATATGTTTCTCCTTCCAGTGGTTGTAAAAGGTCATCAGATGCTCTTCGTTTTCCTTCATCCGAACTGCCTGTACAAAAAATCCGCAGCTCAATTCCCGGCTTGCATGATCGATGAATCCCATGGCCTCTTCATACCCGCCGCCTCTCAGGGATGTATACAGCTGAGGATCCACCGCATCCAAACAGACAATCAGATTTAGCGAGTGTGGGGGGATCTCCTGCAAAGCCTGGAGGGCCTGGGGCGTCCAACCGATTCCGGAGGTTTCAATTACGAAAGTTACGGCTCCGGCGTATGCGGCCATTGTCCGCAGGATCGCCGGGAAATCACTGTGAACAGATGGCTCATGACGGGGCCCGATGGTGATAACCGGATCCTCCACAACATCAAGAATTGCATCCAGAATACGGCTGAAATTACCGTTGCTGAGCTCCCCTGTGTTCTTTGGGCCTGGAGGAAGATAGGAAGGAATATGTTTCGGACTTTCAAGTATTTCGATGAGAATATGGGCCGGAAGACTCCGGTAGGAAGCACGGTTTTTCTCAATAATGCTGCATAGCATGTCTGCCGGAGTACCCGAATCTATGGAGGAACTCAGCGAATCGCATACCATGGAGTTCAGGGAGCGGTCCCTGTACAGCTCCAGCCTGAGCATGCGCAGATCTGAAGGTGAAACCACCGTTTCTATGTCGTAGGCGTTGAAATCCTTGAGAATTACATTGAAAAATCCGTCCCGAGTGAGGGCAGCACCCCCGGCATCGTGGAGCAGCTTGGGAAAGATTTCCGCACTGACCAGCACCCCGGAAACTCCTCCGGGAAAGCCCTCGGCGAACACATATTCGCTGAGGTAGGTTTCATGCAGCTTAAGGATTTCTCCGTTCACCTGGAGATTCAGAAACGCCGCGTCCGCCCAGAAGTGAAAAATTACCGGAGGAAGCTCTTCTGTGTCCGGATTGTACCCCGCCCCCACCTCACTCTGAAGGACCTGAAGCAGGGACTCCATGTCGGGGGTATGCTCGGGCTGTCCGTTTGCGGTTTTTTTCTTAGAACCCCGGGGCAATGCTGCTATGCGCAGACTCACCTCTTCCATGGCGGAAATGAAATCTGAGAATTCCCGAATTTCTGCCTGTTCCCTTTCGCTCCGGGAGGCTTCAGAAGAGCAGATGAGAAGAAAATCGGAACTCACTGAAGCATGGGTTCCGCTAAAGCTCTTCAAGAAAGATGCGAGCTCCTGCAAATGAGAAGTTTGCAGTTTTTGGGTTCGCTGATGGGAGAAGTTTACAACGGGGAAGACCCTCTGAGCCGGGCCGGAATGTTTCATCACAGACCTTCCTCTATCGATTTTTTCGTACAGATATGCGTCAATGGTTATCAAAAATCTTTGATTTTTGAATATGCCTCATGTATCATACCCGCAATGAATGAAACTGTACAACGGCCGTACACGGTCTCACAACTCACCAGGGAAATCAAGCTGATGCTTGAAGGCTCATATCCTCAGATTCTTCTTGAAGGGGAGATCAGTAATTTCCGGCCCGCTTCCAGCGGGCATTGGTATTTCAGCATAAAGGATGAAGACGCGATGATTCAGGCCGTAATGTTCCGGGGCGCCCAGCGTTCTGTGAGCATGGTACCCTCTGACGGCCAGATGGTGAAAGTCCGGGGGAATATTTCGGTCTACGCCAAACGGGGGAATTATCAGATCATCTGTTCCTCCCTCGAGGCCTCAGGAGAGGGGCGTATTCTCCAGATGCTTGAGGAACGGAAGCGCAGCCTGGCATCTGAAGGCTTGTTTAATCCGGAACACAAGAAGGCCCTTCCGGGTTTTCCCCGGCGGGTCGCAGTCCTTAGTTCCGAGTCGGGAGCTGCAGTGAGGGATATTATCAGGGTAATCCGTCGGCGGGCACCCTGGATGGATGTGGTGGTGATTAACATTCCTGTACAGGGGGAAAAAGCCCCGGAGACCATATGCCGGCAGCTGCAGATGGCCGATCAACATAAGCTCGGAGATGTGATCATTATCGGGCGGGGCGGAGGAAGCCTGGAGGATCTTCTGCCCTTCAGCGATGAAGAGGTGGTTCGCCGGATTCACGCCTGTTCAATCCCGGTAATATCCGCAGTGGGACATGAAATTGACTGGGCGCTGTCCGATTTTGCCGCCGATATGAGAGCGCCCACTCCTTCGGCTGCGGCGGAGATGCTGTGTGTGAACGGCGAGGAACTTCGCAGCCGGGTCCTCAGCGCCGGCAGGGTGATTATCCAGTCATTCGGCGAATTGCGGCGGAGAATGATCATTGCCCTGAAACCCTTCCGCCCCGAACTTCTGGAAGACAGTTTCCGACGACTCACCCAACCCCATCAGCTTGCACTGGACGATAACCGGGAACGGCTTCTGGAAGGGATGGGGCGATATCTTGAAAGGAGAAAAAGCCGCCTGCAAAGTGCATTCCGGGAGTTGAACGCCTGTGACCCCTATGATGTACTGAACCGGGGATATGCCATCGTCAGGGACAGCCGGAAGGGTGTGGTATCCGGTATTGATGCATTGCATACCGGCAGCGATATTAGGATTCAATTCCGGGATGGGACCGCGGAAGCAGATGTCCGGAACACCAAGATGAGAGATCTTAACACTACAGAGGAACATACATGAAATCTTTTGAACAGCGGCTTGAGCGCCTGGAACAGATAAGTAACACTATTCGCACCGGTGAAGTTGAACTCCAGGAAGCTACCAGATTATTTGAAGAAGGTATAGAACTGGCAAAGGGGCTTGAGAAAGAGCTGGCCTCGGTTGAGGGAAAAATCGAAAAGCTGGTGAAGGCCCCGGCCGGGAAGGATGAGCCGGCGGTTCTGGATCTGTTTCCCGAACTGGATAATTTTACCGGAGAAGAAGAGTAGCCGATTCAGCTGAATTTTTGTTGTCGGGAGAGGGTCAGTTCAAGGGAATGGTGGACAAATCCACCCTGTCTCCAGGGAAAATACCATTTTCGTCGAAGCCTCCCTGTCTCACTTCCAAGGCGTATTGCACAGGAGCGGAACTTGGCACCGAGGCTTCGCTGAGGGCTTCCATATCCAGAATATCGATAATTACCCCGTCGGAATCTATATAGGCGATGCTTAGATCGATGTAGGTGTTTTTCATCCAGAACGAAAGCTGTTGCGGTTCATCGAAAATAAAAAGCATTCCCTTGTCGGGATCCAGCTCCCGACGATACATGAGCCCCTGTGCACGCTCCTCCAGTGTTTGGGCGAGTTCCACCTGAAACAATGTGTCTCCCACTTTGAGCGGATAGTAGATCTGATCTTCTCCGGAGCAGGAAATGGATACCACTGTAATTAATACAAGGGTTGCTGCTGCGCCGATTCCTCTTTTCATGATTTATCTCCCGGGTAATGGTTCTGTTTCTTCAGCACATTCTGCTCCATCTAAAAATTGTCCAGGAACAGCTCGCGGGAGAATTCCCCCATGCTCTCCTCTGCGGCACCGGCTTCGCGAATCCGGTTAAACGCCTGCATATCGATATATTTAACCGACAGAGGTTTTTCCAACACCATCCGAATCCCATCTCCGTTCCAGTAGCTGAGCCGGGGGTCAAGATAGTCAGGATCACCGTATTTCTGTGTGAGATCCCGAAACATGGTAAAATAGTCCATCTGCTCGATGTCGATGTTTAGGGTAATGGAGAACAAGCGTTCTTCATGAAACTGGAACACTCCTGACTCCATAAAGCCCCGCCCCTCTGTACGGATAAGCGCCTGATTACTGGAGGGACTGAGACGTATATCGGGGTCGCCCCGGTAATCGAATTGACGGTTGGTTTCAAGACGCTGTTTCAGCTCTTCCAGGTCGCTCCCCAGCAGGAGATCGGTAAATCCTCTGGGAAGGGGACGAGATTCCTTTTCTGGATTTTCCCCGGGGGAGGGGGAATCTTCCCCGGGTTCCGCTTCTTCCCCTTGTGTATCCCCTTGAGCTTCCCCTTCCTGTGCACCGAGCATTACCGGGAACAGGAGAGCAAAAAGCATGAGACAGATGCAAAACAACAGTTGGAGCCGTTTTCCGGTTGAGTTCATGCAGTGCTCCCTAGGTTCTGGAGAGGGCGATGCTCAATGCGGTGGTGAGCTTGAGCACATCTTCATTGCCCTTTCGGACATTCCTGCTTAAGACCTGGGAAATTCGTCTGAGCATTTTCAATCCCACCGCCGGATGCTGATCGCAGATATCATCAAAGTCTTCCTTATTGATTTCCAACAGAAGACAGTCGGTTGATGCGGTCACATTGGCGCTCCGGGTGGATTCTTCTATGAGAGCCATTTCGCCGAAAAAAGAAACTACGTTCGAATCCAGCTTAATCATGGACTTTTCTACGTTTTCAAATCCCTTACGGTCAATTTTCAATGTGAGTGACTTGGTGATATCCACAACTCCGTTAACGAAGAAATACATGGTATTGCCCATGCTGCCCTCTTCCATTATTACCATACCTGCCGGGGCTTCCACCCTGCGGGTACGGTCGATTACAATCTTCAGCTCTTCCTCATCCAGATCTTTCAGGATGTTTATCTTTTTCAGCGTCTGGAATTCAGACCGGTTCACCTTTGTCATTCCAGACCTCCTATGACGAAGGCCGAATCATCAGGATGAATCTTATAGCCGGGATCGGGATTTACATTGATCTGAAGAGTCACTTCCTGTTCATTTTCAAGATTGATCTCCGCTTCGGTGAATTTCTTTTTAATAAACGCGTCTATGCCTGAGGAATCTTCGCTGAGAATATCAACAAGACTCATGGATTTTTCTTCACTGAGCACCCCGATGCAAATCCCTTTGTCTTCCTGCAGATATGTCATGGCGAAATCTTTAAAGCTTTTTCCGGAAAATGAGACCGGGATGGGTGCAAGATGGAGCCTCTTGCTTGAATTAGGATCCAGGAGCTCTTTCAATAATCCGGGAATACCATGCATCACCGTACTATTGCTGATAATATGTCTGAGAATTTCATCTCCAAAAATAATCTCATCCACCTGAGCCCGCTGAAGATGGGTGGCATTCTGATCATGAATAACCTGGGCGCTGAGAGTAAGTTCGGGATTAATGCTTTTCACCGCCAGTGCAGAGAGAATGGTTTTATCATCCGCTGCAAGGAATGATTTCCCCCCCGATTCATCGGGGATAATAATGCAGCTTCGGGCTGCCAATATGTTTCCCCTGCGGAGGATAATTTCACTTGCGATATCCCCCCGGACAAATTTCATGTCCAGGTCCGGAAACCCCACCCGCAGTTCATCAAATGCTTCGGGGGTCATTTCGTTAATAAGGGCAACCCGTAGATCTTCCTGTTGAAAGCGTGCAATCAGGGATTCGATAAGCCCCCGGGCATATCGGTTCCATCCGAGAATAACTATGTGATCCTTATAATTAATATCCTGCAAACCTTTACCCTCCCGTATTTTCCGTTCAACATAGATGGAAGCGATAGTACCGGACAAAATGCTGGTAATTACCACTCCGGTGAGCATCATGAGCACCGCAAGAAGCCGGGCCGGAATAGAGGCCGGCGCATAGTCCCCGTAACCCACAGTGGTGAGGGTCACGATACCCCACCAGAGGGCATCAAGGGGAGAATCATAGCTCTCAACATCCATGAACCGTTCGGTGAAAAATACCAGGATGCCTCCGAAGATCACCACTGCGAAGAATACCATGAGCAGGGAGAACAGACGCTCCCTGCGGAAGTCGAGAAACAATCCGCGGACCGTCTGAAAAAAAGCTTTGAGATCTATGATTTTTCGATTCCGTCCCGCCATTTTATCCGTCGGCTCCTTCCGTTGCTCAAAGTGTAATGGAAAATCGCGTTTAGCGGGTGATCATGTAGACGATTACCAGGCCTACGAATGCCGCCAAGAACACCGCTCCCATGAGGGCAAACACCCAATCGGGTATGGGACTGGAGGATTTTCGTAGATATCCCGGTGTCTTTTTTCGTGATTCACTGAGCTCCACATCTTCGTATACCGCTTCAATCTTACCATGACCACTGTACCCGCATTGGGGACAGCCCATAATAAAATGTTCCGCCGGTCCCTGATAATCACATTCGGGGCATCTGACCTGAGAGAAGAATTTTCCGCAATGGGGGCATACCTTATCTCTGGCTTTTACTTCCTTACCACAATGCTCGCAGAAAAAATGAACCTTTGACACATCCCCCCCTTTTACCGGGATATCAACCCTGCGGCAGGTATACTGGCGTACATAAATTCCTCATATACCTGACCATCGGTGAATCCGGTGCTGATGTCAAAACTGCCCTGGCTGCCGCCCTCAAGACTCCGGGTAATCTCACCGGGAAGCATCTCGCGGGTTATGTGAAACTCAAGAAAAAACTCTCCACGCCGGTAGCTCCCGGCAATTTCGGCAGATCCGTCCTGCCCCCACAATACGACATGACCGCTGCTCCCTGCAACCGGAACTTCAATGGTGTAGCTGTTGCGGATATTCCCCCTGCGGTCTGAATAGAAATACAGAATGAAACTCATGCCGTCCACAATCTGCTGGTGGGTGGTAAACATGCCATACAGTCCCAAATCGTCGGAGCTGAACTTGACTCTGTCCAGACCTGTGCCGCCCCGGGATACAAACAGGGAATCTTCGGCTGGAATTGCGGTATTGGTACCCGGACTCTCACGCCGGATTCGCAGGGGAACTGCGTCGGCTTTGAAGCGCAGCGTATCGGAAATTTGAATCCAGTCCACCACCCGACCGTCGATTTTTTGACTTCCGGTTCCCGGCAGGGCATCATCCATGCTGCTGACAGTAACCAGTCCACCGGATTCATCCCTGACAAAATGGGAAGAATCCAGCTGAAACAGTTTTCCCGCCGAGTTCGCCGGTATCCGCATGAGAATCAGAGGATGACGGAGACTTCCGCTGAGGTGCACATACCCTGTAATAAGACTCTCCTGACGGTAGGAGGGCACCATCCGGGAGATTCCCCCGGCGGGAATGGCTACTGTGCTCCCTGCATTTTGACGAATCAGGCCGGGCAGATTCAGCGGAGCTTCCTGGAGCTGCCGAAACTGCCGGGAATCTGTGGGCAGAGAAATAATATAGGCCGTTCCTTCGCTGGTATTTACAATGCCCGCATTCCCGGACTGGGCGGAGAGGGGCGCCATTGCTGTCAGCGCTGCCAAGACGAGTAAGAACGGGGCCAGGCACATCCTTCGACTCTGGGGATGATTATACACTCGGGTATTCGATACTGCAGTTTTTTGTGTCATAGACGTTTTTTTCGCAGACATTTTCGTCATAGACATTTTCCAATTCATGAGACATTCCATAGACTCCCCTATTTTTTCTCCACCGCCAGAATGGTCAAATCGTCATACTGAGAATCCTCTTTAATATGACTGAAACGCTGATACAGACTGTTTTCGTCGGTTTCCAGCGGATGATTAAAATATCGGCTGTACTGGAGGAAATACTTCTTTAGAAATTCATCGATTTTCTTATCCACATTAATCCGGTCTTCATGGGTTAGACCTGGAACGGGAACCAGACGGAACACCTTTTCCACAGACATGAGAGCAAGAATCAGATTTTCCAGATTTGATTCCATGGCGGTGAAATCGAAGAGAAGATCCTCTTCTCCGGCGGGATTTCGAAATTTGGTAAGCCGGTACATCTGGCGGTTCATTACCGCTTCCACCACATCGTGGATACGGGGGATGCTGAAAGATTCCCCGAGACCGTCTTCATCCTGCCCCATAATAAAGGGTTTCATTTCCTCTTCCAGGGCATCCATCGCTTTCTTCCCTTCTTCACCACTGAAATCATCGGCCTTGTACACGCTCCAGTCTTCATAGCGGAGATAGCGCCGGGCTTCCTCGTACCCGTCGGTGAACAGAAGCATTATATCGCCTTTTTCCAGGCGGGCTGTTTCTTCAGGGAATTCGATGGGCATTCCCATGACCCGTTCGCTCACCGCCCCTGCAGCCGGGGTTTGCTTCAGCTGGATCTGGACCACCTTCTTCTGACTTCGCCGGTAGAGGTGAACTATGTTGTCTCCGGCATTGCAGAAGGTGATCTCACCGCTTTTCTCATCCAGGGTGAGCATATTGAATGCGGCGAATTTCCCCTTAAACTCACGGGCGTAGATAATCTCATTGATATTGGTTGCCAGCTGGGATAACCGGGCCCCGCTTTGAACCTTCTGCTTCAGAGCATGGGCTATCCGGCGCTCCCTCAGCTGTTTATCCTGCCAGCTGTCGAAATGCTGGAGGAAGAGGGTGGCAACGGTCACCATAATCAGGGCCGCCTCGATATCTTTGCCGGAAACATCACACTTAATCATGGCGTACTTCCGGTCATCTATCTTTTGATAATAATAGTAGTCTCCGGATACCCCTTTGGCACCCTCGTAATAGCCGAAAAACTCAACTTCATCGGTAATTTCGTGCCGGGTGGTGGCTTTGGTTTTTGCATCATGGGGGTTTGGGTCCAGGGTAATAAACATCTTCTGGACGTCTTTACCCATCATCACCGATTCATTGGCTGCTTCTGCTTTAATGAGACCGGCGGTCATCTGGTTGATGGTTTCCGACAGAAAGTTCAGTTCGTCCCGGGTTTTCACCACGATGGGAGCCCCTTTCAGATCCGACTTCTTTTCCGTATCGCGGATGCGTTCCACGCCGGCTACCAGCTGCTTAATAGGATTGACGGTAATGGAAGCCAAGAGAAGGGCCCCGGCAATACCCGCCGCAACGGCGATGGCGGCAAAGATTCCCACCTGAATAAGAATCGTACGCCGTGTGCTTTGAATTTGGCTGTTAATGGACTCGGTGGAAATTCCCAGTCTGATGGTTCCCTGGTACTCCGCGGAAAAATCATTCTCTATCCAGTACACCGGGTAATAGAAGGTATAATACTGGGAATCCAGATCGTAATTCTGAACACTGAATGAAGGTTCGCTGCGGATTTGCGCTTCCTGCTCAAGTTCGGATGAGAGTCTGTCCAGTAGAATATCTTCCTGATTCAGCAGCTGCTGAAATTCCTCATCACTGGCACCGGAACGGGCTTCCTGAAGACTCTGTAAATCATCAATAATCTGCCCCAGTTCGGGATCGTCCAGGGAATCATTGAAATCGGGAATTACCTGATTCACAATTTCCTCACTCACCGAATCCCGGATCCGCAGACGTCCGGCGATCAGATTCTCAGCCTGGGGTTCGGTGCTCCGAATAAAATATTCATCATTCTGATATACTTCGGTGATGCGGCTGAGGTACTCGTTCTGCTGCTCCTCGTCCATGAACAGTAAATCATCTGTGGTTGCCCAGATAAATTCCCGGCTGTCCTGGTCCAACTGCACGTCATTGGGTCTGGAGGTGATGGTTACGTATTCGATCTCGGACATGGCTGATACCTGGTTGGTCAAATCCCCCAGGCCCCGAATAATATTCAACGCGCTGGAGTCATCCAATACTCCGGCGGCACCGGTGGAAAGACTGCGGATCATCACCTCAATTCTGTCTTCCAGTCCCTGGGCAAGGGTTTCCTGCTGATTGGTGAGAATAAATGTGCTCAGAGGAAGGGAAACCACGGCAACCACGGCGATAACCAGAATGAGCATAAATATGGTGAACTTGGCTCTCAAGCCCATGCCCTGCTTTTGCATTGTAGAAACTTTTTCCTCCAAGTCCCTGGATGACGGGCTCTGACTGCCCTCAATGAGAGCCAGTACTTCCTGCTGAATTGCCCTGTTATCCCGTATTATCGACCGCATCCTGATCAGACTTATGATAATCACAAATATCAGCAGAGGTATTATAAGTATAACAGAGATCTGCATGGCTGAAAGCCTGCGTACTTGCTCACCTATTACCGATACCTCCGGCGGGGGATTCAGTTCATAGCGCCCCAGCTTCACCGCACCGCTGGCATCCAGTGCCAGACTTCTGGAGTAAAAATACCAGCCCCGATCCTCATGGAACAGACCGATCTGATAATCACCGGTACTCACGTCTCTGAGTGAAATACCGCTGATCCTCCGGTCCGAAACTATGCGGTAATCGCCGTCGGAAAGCAGCAGCTCGTAATCCCAGGGCGCAGCTCCGTCCCGGTCGAAGACAATTCGGGAAATTCTGCCGTTGGCGGTGTATCCCCTGCCCTGGAATTCAAGGAGTTTCTCACCCAAAATATTCTCATCCAGGGTGATCAGATTCAGGAGGGTCACCGGCACGTATTTATTCATCCTGATCAGCGTCACCCCGGTTTCGCCGGTATTGCCCACCCGGTCTATGGCTCTCACCGCCAGAGCCCACAAACCGTTGTCTTCATTGGACAGCTGCAAGCGATTTTCCTCACGGAAAATGGACACACGGTTTGCAAAGTTTTCCCTAACCCTCCGGGTAATTTCTTCAGGATTTACCAGTTCCAGGTCCGACTCACCGATATATTCAAGTCTGAGCTGGTATCCTGCAAGGTCGTCGGCTTCACTTTCTCTCCACGGCAGGGTGATGCTATTGGATTCCAGATATCCCTCATCGTCCACCGGGAAGGGGGGGAATTCCACTTTTCCCGGAGGTTCCAGATCCAGTTCATAGGATACTCGGCTGATTTGGGAACGGTTTCCTGCCCCGTCCCGGGCGCTGATGAAGAGATTCCAGGGGCCATGACGGTCGGCGTTCAGGATAATATTTCCGGTAAGCCCCACCGATTGAAGATCCCTCAGCTCCGCCCGATCCTCTTGAGTCCAAAGGTATGAAATGGAACGAATTCCTGCGGGATCATCTGGAAGTTGAATATCGAATGCAAGCTCCCGTATGTTATCCGGTACACCGGGCTGAAAGTTCAGCGGCCGGGCAATCGGCGGTTCAACAAACTGGTCCGGTTCACGGTATACCAGGGAGCCGGGGCCGCCCTCCTGCAAATTTCGACGAAGCCAGATAATATGAAGCCTTCCGTTGTGTTCGGCAAACCGGGGGAAGACCCCTGAAAACCCTTCGGTGAGTTCGTATGTATCCCAGTCGGGGATGTCCCGCCCGGCAAGATAAACCCGGCTTTGCCCCAGAGGATCATAGTAGAACAGCACATACTCTTCACCCCGGAAAAGAATATGCCGGGGCGCTCCGGAAGCCCGGTTTTCCGGGCTGATATATACATTCCGCCGGTTCCGCTCGACCCGTACAAGGCCGGAACGATCCAGACGGGAAAGGCTTATACGGGCATTCAACCCCAGGCGGTTTCGCTCATAGAGCAGCACCGGCAGACCGTCTTCACCCAGGGAGAGCCGGGGATTCTGGTTGGTGTAATTCTGGTACACAATGGAACTGTTATTGCTGTCTTCAAAGTCCACAAAGTCGGTAATATTGAGCGGTTCGCTCCATGTAAGAGCGTTATCCTGGCTCACCATACTGTACAGCTGATTATATGCCCCGAATTCTGCGGAGATATTTCTGGCTTCATACACGAGATATTCCCGCTCCCCTGTATCCAGAAATGCGGGGTTGAAAATCTGTCGCTGGTTATCCGGGGTATTCAGTGTTTGAAGACCGCTCCATCCCCCTGAGGAACTTCGCAGACTGTATACAATATTAAACACTTCGGTGGCGATTACCGCATCCTGGGAAAGACGCTGGCTTCTTTGGGAAAGGAAGAGGATAAACCCTTCGTCCCGGGGGCGGAGCACGGGATTTACAACCGTGCTGCCGGACCTGATCTCTTCCTCAAGACGGAAGGATTGTCCCCGGCGGGCGTGATACAGCTCCACGTCATTCTCAGATACGGTAACGGCCGCCGCAATCTCATTTTCCCCCACAGCCACTGCGTATACCGGGGGAATTGAGTCGCTCTCCAGAGGGATCTCCTCCCGGATGAACTGCTCTTCGGACCACTGTCTGCCGTCTTCGCTGGTAATATATGCTACGGAAATGCTTCGCCCTTCTCCGCCCAGAACCCGCTGATAGAAAAGGTAGAGTTTATTGTCGAAAGAAATAAGTTCCGGAACCCTGACATCCGCCTGAAGTACCTGCCGTGGCGGCTCTAAATAAATACGGGTATTGCCCACCTCCTGGGCGCACAGCCCCCCCGGTGCACTGAGAATTGTCAGCAGTACCGCCAGAAGGGGAAGCAAGACCCCGGAAGGAGGAAAAATCCTGTGTGGATGCCCATAATCTGTACCGATATACCCTTTCCGTTCCCGCCGCATATGAATATTCAGTATATTCTCCCCGCCTAGTTTAATGGAAGACCGAGGCTGATATAAATTTCTTCCCGAAGTTCACGAAGGGGCGGATAGCGGCGGTTCTCTTCATCCTGCCATAAGTCGTCAACAATATTTCTGGCTCGAATCTGACGGTTATTCACATACCAGTCTGTGGTCGCCTGTTCCAGAAGCGAACTATCCACCGAGGAGAGACTCACCGTGGTGGGACGTCCCAGCTCATAGAGAATATCATCGATGAGATTCCCAGCCTGAAGGTTGGCCGGATACACCTGCTGAGCGTCTTCCGCCAGAGCCAGAGCATCCTCAAGTCGGTTCACCGCCTGCTGCTCACTTCCTGCAGCCGCTGCGCTGGTATAGAGCTGACGGGCCTGGGCAAGGAGGTTCTCAGAACGGTTCCTGTTTGCTACTTCCTGAGGAGATTCACGAATTCCCAAATCCACTTCCAGCTGCCGGATGGCCGATGTAATCCGGGGATCCCCGGGGGAGATCTCATCCAGGGCCTCCAGACGGGTCAGGGATACTTCCCGAAACTGTTGAAGACTTTGTCCCGGCTCGGTGTTTTCTTCCCGGACATCCTGGAGAATCTCATCCACCTGTTCATTAAAATAGCTTTCAAAGTCTTCAGGATTCTGCAAACGCTGAAGTTCCAGGCGCAGCAGCTCGGCCTGAAAGTTTGACGGCTTCAGCTGGGTGACGCTCACCAGGTTCGATTCCGCAGAGCTGATATTCCGCCTGAGAGCCTGGTCGTCTCCCCGTCCTGCTGCTTCTCTGGCCCGGGATACTGCTGAAGACGCCAGATTCAGGTAGGAACTCACAGTTGGATACAAGGGGTCGGTTTCGTTGAGCTCCCGCTCCTGTGCAAGGCTGTTGGCGGCGACAATTAATTCCTCCAAATATTCAATGGAAGGATCGGGTTCGTCGGGACTGATTATCTCATGGTATTCTGTGGCATCCGCAAGGAAGTTGAGAGCCGGTGCATAATCGCCGTCATCATAGCTTGCTTTGGCACTGGCCAGGGCTTCTCGTTTTCTGTCCGTACTAATTCTCACAAGCAGATCCCCAATCTCCTGGCCAAGTTCATCGCGTATGTTCTCCCGTTCCCGGCGAACTGTCGGATCATCCTGTATGGCCAGGGAATCGTCGTAGCTTTCTATCATCAGGTCGAACTGACTCTGAGCCTGTTCGTATTGGCTGTTAGCTATTGCCGAACGGGTCTGTTGTTCGGCGACACGGGCATCCTGAAGCAGATCCGAAGCTTCCTCCACCTGGCGGGCAGCGATGCTGATCTTCGGTTCTACCTGGGATATCTCTTCCCGGGCCTGGTCAATAACATTGGAGGAAATATTTTGCAGCTGCTCCAATTCAGCTGCATTCCGGACAAAATCGGGACTGGATGCGATTTGGGCATTGATATCCAGGGATATATTCACAATATTTTCCAGCTCATCCAGGGAATCGGTATACGCCTGAAGGGCTTCCCCGGGATAGTAATAGACAAGCCCGTTTTCCTGCTCGACCCCTTCAAGACGACGGTCGGCCTCATCGATCTGATCCACCGCCGAAGCAAGACGCTCAGGGGCATTCTCCTGGAGGAACACCAGGTAATCGTTGAAATACCCGGTTATCGCAGTCTCAAGCCCTGAGACAATCCCAGCCCTGTCGCTGCTGTGCTGGTCCGCAGCATCGGAGACAAGGACGGAGACCTGCTCGGGAACCTGTTCAAAAAGCTGCTGGGGAAGCTGGTTAAGGGATGAAAGAAAGGGTTCACTGAACTCTCCCACCCGACTCAAAATATCCAGACCCGAGTTATAGGCAGCCAACGCGTCCTGGGCTGAAAGGGGAGTCAATTCATTAAGCCGGCGGTAGTCCAGTGCAAGTGATGCAAGAGCTCCCCTTCCCTGAAGGCGCTGATGGTTGATCAGCAAAGCGGCCGCATCCCTTACATCTTCCGGGGGGACATACTGCATGTTTCCGCTTGTGAGCTGAAAGACGGCGGTATCGTCTTCACCGCTGTATATCTGCCAGATCTGAAAGGCGAAAATTCCTAAATCTCTGAGCGGGATCAGGCTCTGTTCTACGCTGTCATATTCTTCGGTTTCGTACAGGGCATCGCTTTGGGCAGCGTACTCCTGAATCCTGGGAAGGATCAAATCGAACACAAGGTTTTTCTGCTCTCGGATATAGCGCTCCGCCGATCCCCGGATCCCTTCGTTATCGAACTGAGCGGGACCGTCTATGAACTGCTGCAGATACAGAAGGTATTCGGAATCTTCACCGGGACCGGCCTGGGATACATTGCCGGAAAAAATTTCCCTTAACTCCCGAGAGCGTCGGGCGGACTCCCTCAGCCGGTCTCTTAAAGCCGCCTGGGAGCGTAAATCTTCATAAAGTGCGGCCACCGATTCTTCACTGCGGTACACTCCCGACTCCAGAGCAGAAGCCTGCTGGCCGGCTTCGCCCTGCTGATCATTGTCCAAAGCTCCATCTTCCCCCTGCTCGACTTCAGCGTTCTCAGCTTCCGGTTGAACGCCTGCATCAATCACTGACTGGTTCTCCAACGGAAGCGAAGCGCGTAAAGCCCCGGAGGATTCGGAGGGAAACAAACGGTTAAAATCGTTGCCGAACAGTGCAATACTCTGCCCTGTTTCATCCGCCTGGCTGATGTAGGAACGGCTGGTTTCGGTGACGCTTGAAATAAAATTATCAACCTGATTCAAATAGAGAACTGCAGGGCCGGTTGCAAGAAACTCTTCCCGCTGAAGATCGAAACTCCGGGAATAAAACCCCTTTTCATCTATATCATCGATAGTGAGATACCGGTCTATGGCTGCCAGGTATTCACCCTGAAGGATCAGATCGTGAGCCTGTTCGATGATCCGGTCCCGATACCCCCGGTCCACCGCCAGCTTTACCCGGGACTTGTTATCCGCAATCTGCCGGGCGGTTCCCGGATCGGGATCGGGAAACAGGGATTCCATCCGGCTGATAATTGCAAGGGCTTCTTCTTCATCAAACGGATCGTCGGGATCATTGGGATCTTTCCGCAGTTCCGCCAGAAGGCCGTTCAGGAGGGTATTGTACTCGCTGCGTACATTCCGTATTACCCCAATCTTTTGCTCAGCCTCATCGAAGCGCTGGGGATGAAAAGCCATAACCTGGGTAAGCATTTCGATGGAGGCATTATATTCTTTGGCCTGAAACAGGGCATCGGCAAGCAGCATTCGTACATCGGCAATTTCAGAATCGGAGCGGTCGGGCTGGGTGATAAATTCTTCAAGAAGCTCCCGGAGAATGCGGGAGGCTTCCCTGCCATTTTCCACCTGCTGATTTTCCTCAAGATTCCGCTCCCGCAACAGAGAGCGGGCCTGACCGTAACGCTCTTCGGACACACCTCCCGCGTACAGGAATCCCGGGACTCTAAGGGCGAACAGAGTGAGAAGAATGAGAAATATCAGCTTCTTAGAGCCTGCACACAGATTCAAAACCTCCAATTGGATGAAACCGGCATCTTACTTTGTAAATCGGAAGATTCGCATAGAAACTTACCGATATCATCGCTATAATATCAAATGGAATGAAAAAACTTTTCCCCATAGTAATGACAATTGTAATGTACATCTGTTTCACCGGCTTTTCTGCATGGTCTCAGGAATACCAGGATTATCTGTCAGACATTTTCGACAGCTTTCCCGGCCTGCAGAATCCGGAAAACACCGGTCTCACCACCCTCCCTGTACTGGAAATCTCCGCCGGCGGTGAACAACGGAACCTGGGGAACGCATACACGGCGGTTGCACGGGATGTTTCTTTCATTGAAGCGAATGCGGCCGCAAGCTCCATTCTTGAGTTCACCGAACTGGCCTTTTATCACCGTAACATTATCAGCGATGTAAGTCTGGATTCGGTCTTCTTTACCCGGCGGCACAACAACTTTGGCTACGGTTTTGCGGGAAAGTTTCTTCATTTCGAATTCACCCGAATGGACAGCCGGGGAAATCAGCTAGCTGCTGCGAACCCCAGTGAAATGGTGTTTGCCGCCAACGCGTCCTATAACTTTCTGGATAACTTTTATTCCAGCGGTCTGGCCCTGGGTGCAAACCTCAAGCTTGCCCACCGGAACGTCCCGGGACAATTATACACCGGGGTTTTAGATCCCGAAGAGTACAATCAGAATCTCTTTGCATTTATGGGTGACATCGGGCTTCTCTCCCGTTTTAATTTCCTTAAAGGATACGCCGCCCGGGACAAAAACTTCTCCGTTGGCGCCACAGTGCTCAATTTAGGTCCCCCGGTAAAGGGAGATGCCCTGCCCACCGAGGCTGTGGCGGGATTTTCCTACCGTCCTCTGCGGTTTATTATGATCAGCTCGGATATCAATTACATGATGAACCTGGTGGATTTTGCCAAATCAGAGGGCTTGGGTTTTGCCCTGGGTGCGGATTTTCGTTTCGTGGATTTTTTCTCCATTCAAACCGGTCTGGACTGGAAGGGGTACAACCCTTCCATAAGTTTCGGAGCAGATGTGAATCTGGAGCCGGTAAGCTTTCAGGTAAACTACACCCTGGACTTGAGCACTTCACTCAACAGTGTGGATAATTTTTCCGTTGCCGCCGCCATCAACTTCGGTGACGAAGGCCGGGAAGCACTGCAGAAGATGGTGGATGATATCTACATTCAGGCCCTTAGCGCATTGAGCAACGGGGAATTTCAAAAGGTAATTGAACTCTGCAACAGTATTATCGACCGTGAAACAGGACTTGATCCCAGCTTCACCCCGGCATACCGCACCCGGGAAGTTGCACGCACCACTCTTGAACGTGAGGCAGAGTTCAGGGATTTTGAACAGAATCGGACAGAGGAAGATCAGAACGAAGCAGCCGAATAATGGCATAGAGCTGCTCATCTCTGTTTGAATAGATCGCAGGTGACAGGCTGGACTCCCCCTCATTGTCTTCTTTGCCTCTGCTGTTTCTTTCCACCGCCTTATCGATCCGCTTTTTCTTTTGAGGTTTCAGCATATCTCCCAGCTGCTGCTGGAGAATACTGAGTTCCCGAAGGGCGGTATTATCGCCGTCGTTGTTCAATTCACTGCGCAGCTGTACCAAGAGATCCGCCGGCATAGATGCATCCTTCTTTCCCGGAGCGGTTATTTGCTGAAAAATCTTTTCCAGTTTTACCAGATGGCTGCTCTGGGAAAAGTTGATCCGGTCCACCTTCTTTTTCAGAAGAATTTTCCGTTCCAGGGCGGGTTTACTCAGCTGACCCTTGCGGTCCATTACCAGATATGTTGTCACCGCCGCCGCAGTGGCGACCAGAAGCTCATCCACCAGTGGAATCACGTCCCTGATGGCAAAAGAAAGCATGAAAAAGACGATAAAAAACACTCCCAGAGAAAGAAGAAAACGGGGGAAGAAACGGTGTTCAGCCATCCATTCCCTGACCTCCCGGTCAACTTCACTGTAGAGCGTATTCCGTACAAGGGACATAGCTTCCACTTCCGGATCCGATCCGTAGCGCCCCTGAATGACCGCATCGTCAGGGATACTGCCGATGCGGTTACCTTCTGAGAACGGATGGATAATAAATGGCAGGTTCCGACCGTCGGCCAGAAGAAATATTAATCGTTGTTTGTTGTTCATCATCTATTCAAATAAGCTAACGATTTCCGGAGTATTAAACAAGCGGGCATATTTTTCCGCAGTCATTCCCAGCTGATCGGTAATACTCAGATCGCAGCCGGCTTCAATAAACAGGGAAGATATTTGGGCATATCCCTCACCCACCGCCATCATGAGTCCGGTTTGTCCGCTCTTGCTCCGCACATCCGGATCCGCACCGGCGGCTAAAAGCAGACGCACCAGCTCGGTCTGACCGGTGGATGCGGCATCCATTACCGGGGTGTTCCCCCGGTCACCGCTGACCGCATTGGGATCGGCCCCGTTTTCCAAGAGCATCATCAGGATATCATTATGGCCGCTGCGAACCCCGTGGTTGAGAAGGGAAACATTGTTTGAGTCGCAGGTGTCGGGAGAAAATCCTACGGCGAGAAACAACTCCGCCACATCCCGGCGGTTTTCCACTACAGCATCTACAAACACCTGGTCATTCAGGCCGAAGCCCCTGCCGATTAGCTCCTCTCTGGCCTCTTCAACCCGGCAGTAGATCTGGTGACGCTCTACCTCCCGGTGAAGGGCGTCGATCAGTGTATGCTCATCGCCGTACGCAGGAACTGTACTCAGGTAATGGGGAAAATCCTTGCCGCTCTCACGGTACAGCATAAGCATGCTCCTGTTGCCCATGGCGTAGCCGGCAAGGTAGCTCAGCCAGCGGGACCCGGGAGCACGATCATCAAAGAGCATGACTATGTGGGAATAGCGGCGCAGCTGAAACGCAAGCTCACCACCGTCCAGATCCTCCCAGTTGCTTCCGATCTCAAGCCCCTGAATATTCCTGAACTCAGAGGCCAGACGCGCTAGGAGGGCATTTCCCTGTTCCGATGCGCTGCTTAGAAATATTAAACCCAACAGTATGTGATCACCCGACTTTTCGGCCACTACACTCTCCCCCAGCTCCTTCAGTATACAAGAAATCGGAAAAATATCTACTCTTCACATATCGGCGGTTCAGCGGATAAAGATGAGAGATATGTATGCTCACAGCACCCAGATCCTCCCTTACATCTCCCTGAATAATATATGCCATTGCCAGATCCAGCAAAGGAGCGAGACGCTCATAGGCCTCGGGGAAGAACACCGTCTCAAACAGGCCGAAACGGTCTTCAAAACTGATAAACGACATTGCCTTTCGATGCTTCGTGTACACCTCCTTTCCGCTCACCAGATACCCGGCGATAAAGACTTCACGGTTGCAGAACCCCCTCAGCTGCCGGGACACGATAAGCGGAGCAAGACCCCTGCGGCGGGCCAGCTTTTCGGCACGGGGAAGGAATATGCTGAGGGGATGCATGGTGACAAACAGCCCCAGAGTCTCCCCCTCGTCCCGGATTTTCTGAGCAGGGCCGTAGTCTCCCGCCTCCGGGGCGGCATCCGCAAGGAAGGGCTCATCAAAAAGTTCCCCCTCCGATCCGCTGCGGCGAAGATCCCGCAGCCTTTTCATCCCCAGGCTCAGCCGCCAGAACATCCCCGGCCGGGTAAGGCCCTCCTCCAAACCGTCCAGGGCGCCGCTTTTAATGAGTGCACGGATCTGAAGAATATCCGCGGGAACCCTCAGCTGAAAGTCCTCGAAGCTTTTGAACGGCCCGGCTTCCTCCCGGGTGGCCAGAATCCGCTCCATGTTATTCACCGAAAGCCCGGATATCTGCATGAGTCCGGTCCTCAATGCAGGAAGGGGAGATTTTTCCCTGTACCGGTCCGCCGGAGGTTCAATGCGGTAGAGAATGTGGGAATGGTTAACGTGGGGAAGAAGCAGCGGATGCCCCAGACGGCGCACGGCGTTCACATAGGTCTGGCGGCTGTAATAGCCTCCGCCGTTATTGATGACCGCGGTAAAAAACTCCAGAGGGTAGCGGCGCTTCAGCCAGGCCAGTTTGTATGACACCAGAGCGTACGAAGCCGAATGGGGCTTGCAGAAAGAGTAACCGTTGAATGACAGCACCATCTCCCAGAGTAGTTCCATCTTTTCTTCGGATATGCCCCGCTTTTGCCCCCCCTGCACAAAATGCTGCCGCCAGTCCTCCAGCTTGAGACTGCGGTCTTTGCGGCTGAGTACCTTCCGGAGGGTGTCTGCTTCTCCAGGACTAAAACCGCTCACCGCAATGGACACCCGGGACACATCCTCCTGATACACCATAATCCCCCGGGTTTCGGCAAGCACATCCTTCACCTCGGGAACCAGGGGCTTCCAGCTCTTGCCGTGGAGACGCTGCACAAACTCATTAATATAGCGGTTGGCCGCCGGCCGGATAATGGAGCTTGCGATGACCAGGTGTTCATAATCCCCCCGGCGCATCTTCCGCAAAAGCTGACGGGTCGCCGGACTCTCCACGTAAAAGACGCCCAGGGTGTTGCCCCCCTCAATAAAACGGCGGGTCTCGGCATCCTTCAGGGGCTTAAGATTAGTCCAGCTCAAGGAGCGGCCGTGGAGGCGGTTCACCATGGAAATACAGTCCCGGAGCACCCCAAGGCTCCGATTACCCAGAATATCGATCTTTATGAGCCCCGCATCCTCTGCGGCATCTTTCTCCCAGGCAATCACCGGCCACCCCAGGGGAGAAATCTGGGTGTGTACATAGTTGCTGATAGGCCCCGGGGTAATCACCACCCCTCCGGGATGGGTTCCCATGTAGCGGGGAACGCCCCGGATGGCTGAGGCCTCCCTCTGCAGCCATTCGGGTAGACGGTCCCGCTGCCCCAGCTTCCACATACGAATAAAACGGCCGATCTCCTCATCTTCGACCCCCATGGCCTTGGCCGGTTCCCGGATAGAAGAACGGGGACCGAAGGTCACATGGTCGGCAACCATGGCTGACTGTCCGGGATACTTCTCAAAGACGTATGAAAGGGTTTTTTCCCGTTCATCCCAGGGAAAGTCCACGTCGATATCCGGAGGATCGGTTCTGTCCATGTTCAAAAAGCGCTCGAAGAAGAGATTGTGCGCCAGGGGATCCACATGGGTGATGCCCAGGGTGTAGCTCACAATGCTGGCGGCGGCGCTGCCCCTCCCGCAGGTGCGTGGGGTCTGGCGGACAATATCGTGAACCACCAGGAAGTAAGATGCGAACCCCTTCCGCCGGATAATGTCCAGCTCATAGTCCAGCCGTTCACTCACCTTCGGCCCCAGACTCCCGTAGCGCTTCAGCGCCCCCCTGCGGCAGAGCCCGGAAAGCCGCTTCCAGGCCTGCTCCTCGCTGAGTCCCCGGAACGCCGGGAAAATGACCCGGCCGGGCATGAGAAAATCCGCAGAGCCCTTACCCAGAATTGCGGCACTCTGTTCCCTCTCGCCGGGGAACATGGCGAAGCGGCTTTCCGCTTCCTCCCGGGCGGGCAGCCTGTGGGAGCCGGGTGTGCGCTGGGACTCCTGCAGTTTGGCTTTGGTAATGCACAGGTCTATGGCCCGAAGAAGGTCCATACGCTCCTGCTCTTCGGGGGTCTCCCAGCTTCCCCAGCAGATGCTCACGGCTTTCATGCCCCGCTCGGCGGCCCGGCTGCGCAGCTCTCTGGGAGATACGTCCTGGAACATGCCCGGGAAGATGTTCAGGGCGACGGGGGTCGCTCGGCAGGCCGGAGAGGCCGGAGAGGCCGGAGAGGCCGGAGAGGCCGGAGAGGCCGGAGAGGCCGGAGAGGCCGGAGAGGCCGGAGAGGCCGACGGTCCCCTGCCCTGCTGCATTTTGTCAAGATCTACCAGCCTGGATGGATGAATAATGAAGCTCAGATCCGCAAGTTCATCAGGGGAATCGGCCAGTTCAAGCAGGCCGAGGAGATTTTCAAGGGGATCATGGAAACGGGAGGCATCCTGCCTGTGCTGTCGGTCTGGCTGACGGTCTTGCTTACGGTCTTGCCCCAGGCCGTCTTGCCGGCTGTTTCGCTGGTCCCGGGGCCGAATATGCTGTGCTCCCTTTCGGATAATCAGCCGGTTCAGCAAGGCAAAGCCCGCCCTGCCGTGAAACAGCACCGGCAGAGGGACGGCGGGGTCTGTGGAAATATCAACCGCCACGTGAGGCAGTATGCCCTCTCTTCTGCATGCGGCAACAAAGCGCAGTGCGCCGTACATGTTCATCCAGTCGCAGATCACCGCGTGTTTCAGGCCCCGGGTGCGCGCCAGGGCGGCAATATCTTCCGGACTTTTGCATCCCCTGAGGAGGGAAAAATAGCTTCGCATTATCAACATACTAATCATATGTTTAGTATTAATAGACGGGATAATCAATATCATTTCGGCCGGATAATCGGGAAATGCGGCGATCCGCCCCCAGGCTGGGTGTCAGCGGAGCTATTGCCCCGTACACCCCCGACAGCCTGGAAAAGCTTGCCAATTCCTGAATGGTGATATAGTTTGATATTGATGGTTCGGCAGGCGTCGGAGAATATCTGACCTAAGACAGTCGTCCATAGAAACAATCCATAGGAACAGAGATCAGGAACGGAGAACCAAAATGCAGCATTTCAAGACCCCCGGAAACACCAGAATTCTCGACTGCTCCCGCCCCCTCTTTCACTCGGGAGAGACGGGCAAACCCGGCGTGTTACTCATCCACGGCTTCACCGGGAGTCCCCATGACATGGGATATCTGTTTGAGCGGCTCAAAGAGGAAGGCTACACGGTACGCGTACCCCGTCTGCCGGGTCACGGCACCAACGGAGATGACTTCCAAAGCTGCAGGTGGACCGACTGGTATCGCAGTGCAAGCGAAGCTCTGCTGGAACTGCGCTCGGAGCTTGAAGACAGCTCGTCGAAGATTGTGATCGCCGGCTTATCCATGGGGGGGATTATCGCCGCGTTGCTGGCCGCCCAGTTCAAGGCGGATGATCTGATCCTCCATGCCCCCGGCTTTCTGTTCACCCCCGGTTCCGGAGCGTCCTGGCTCTGGGCGTCGAAATTCATTGCTCCCTTTGTTTCCTCCCTGGGCCCCACGGTGGAGGAAAGTTCCGCCAGAATGAAAGACCGGAAACAAAGAGATCACATGGGCAGAGCCATTAGCGGCGATAGAATCATTCTGGACAACGAGTACAAATACCGATCCTGGATCCGCCAGGGCAACGAACTGATGAAAATGCGCCGGAAGGCAATCCGCCGGCTGAAACATATCAACTGCCCGGTGCAGATTGTGGTTTCCAGAAACGACAGCACCGTCCATTACAGCACCGGCGCATTTCTGAAAAAGCGCATGCCCAACGCATTGTCGGTGGAAATTATCGAACTGAAAGACAGCGAACACATCGTGGTTGATGACAGCGAACGGGAATTGGTGGCCGACAGCCTCATAGAACGGCTGAAGCGATTACACAGCCGGGGAACAGGCGGACAAAAAGAAACGGCGGCAACCGGCTCCCGCATATGATTTAGCCCCCCCACGAGACCCCCGGATACTTCTGGAGTTCCGGGAAATACTGTATACATACCGGTTCCCTATCACATAGAATAAGGCGGTATTCAACACTCTTTCAGGCGGTGTCAGTCCCCGGAAGATATTAAAGGAATAACAATGTTCGGTTTTATGCTTAAAAAATGGTTTTTCAACTACTGGGATAATTTTTTCACCTTCGTCATACTCAATATGTTTTTCGTTTTCTCGGTGGCTCTGGCCTTCGGAATTCCCGGGTGGATCGCATCCTTCTCTCCGGTTCTCTCCCTCATCGTGATGATCGGCGGCATTCTGTGGCTGGGAGCCTATACGGCGGCGGCCTCCTTGTACATCAATGAGATTGCCCATGAGCGCAGCGTGGAGCCAAAGCAATTCTTCAGGTTTCTGAAGGAATCATGGCTGCTGGGGGTCTTTTACAGCATCTTCTGGGGCCTGATTATCTTCACCTTCTCGTTTATCGTCCCCTTCTACGGCAACATGGGAAATCTCTGGAGTGTGGCTGCACTGGCCTTTCTGTTCTGGACCCTGGTGATATTCATTCTCGCCGTGCAGTGGTTCTTCCCCATCCGGGCTCAGCTCGATACAAAACTCTCGAAGATCCTCAAGAAGATGTTCATTCTCTTTTTTGATAACGCCGGATTCTCCATTTTTCTGCTGATCACTTCCCTCACCATTTTCATTGTGTCGGGATTTACTGCATTTCTGCTATTCGGTCCCGGCGGATTTTTGCTGATGCAGCATGTGGCTTTGAAGCTCCGTCTGTACAAATACGATTACTTTGAAGAACACCCCGATGCGAAACGCAAGCATGTGCCCTGGAAGGCTCTGGTGTATGAAGACTCCCAGCGAATCGGCAAGCGCACCCTCAAAGGAATGATCTTCCCCTGGAAAGAGTAAATCCCGGCTCTTCACAGCAAAAAAGGGGCCGCCCATTCCCAGGCAAGCCCCTTTGCTAGCGCTCCAGCCGCTGCGGCTCTCAGTATCGTTCTTCCAGCTCTTGAATTTTGCCTTTGCGCTTCATCACTGAGGCGGCATAAAGAAAGGGAGTGTCCAGAATAGCCACCAGGAATTTCAGCACATAGGTGGAGAGAAACAGCAGGACAAACTCCTCCCAGGGAAAAACGCCGAAGAGGGTTGCAACCAAGGTGAAGATAAGGCTGTCCAAAAGCTGGCTTACCATGGTGCTAAGGTTATTGCGCAGCCAGATAAACTTGATATCCGGCTTCCGCTGCTTCCAGAAGTTGTAGGACCAGATATCGTGGAGCTGGCTTATCCCGAAGGCCAGAAGACTTGCGAATACCAAGGCCGGGAAAAAACCAAATATGGCCTCAATATGACTCTGGGAAATATCGAAGCTGTTGGGCTCGAACCAGATAGCCAGATTCATAAGCAAAGTGGTGACAATGAGGGTGAAAAAGCCGAAAAACACCGCGTTGCGGGCGGTTTTCTTGCCGTAGTTTTCGCTCATGATGTCTGTTACCAGAAAGCTGGTGGCATACACGATATTCCCCAAAGTCGCAGGTATGCCGAACAGGTCGATGGTTTTCAGGACTTGGATGTTCGCCAAAATGGCAGCTATGGGAATCCAGACGAAGAGCCCCACCCGGCCGAAGAACCGGTACAGCAGTAGAATTGACCCGAAATTTACAAGCAGCAGAACAAGCCACAGTAATTCGTTGTGTAGTAACATGGATATTCCTTTTTCCAGTGCGCCGATCCTTATGACCGGGCAGTAATGTAGGGCAAGCTATCCTGTTTTCCATTCTTTTTCAATAATGGTCTGCACCGAGAGCATATATAATGCGAACGCCAACAGCAGATATCCGTCGGTAGCAAAATGCAGGATATTTCCTTAATATACTCTATGAAGATCTCCGGGGTTTCGGGGAACAGATGAGGAAGCAGCTGTGAAACACTTGGAAGAATACTGCAGCGAGACATCGCCCTATGAGCTATTCGAACATCTCTACACGAAAATCATCAACCGGGAACTTCTCCGCTTTTCTCAGCTCATGGACTATGTTCAGGAGCTGCCCCGCAGCAGCCAGCTTGATGCGGTGTACGCCAAGGCGTTCGGTCTCATCCGGGAGCTGAACTGGGGTCGGTTCTCCCCGTTGAACCCCCAACGCTATCCTGCGCTGTGGAAGGAGCTGGTTGTTCCCCATCGGGGGATATCCGGCGCCGGGGAGCTGAAACGGAACACGTCAATTTCTTCGGTCTACACCGCCATCGTGGACATTCACGGATACTCGGCCTTCTGCTATAAATTCCGGCGAAACCCCTCCATGCTTCAGCTCCTGGATGATTGTATCCGGGATGACATTCACCGCCTGTGCGCCGAACAGCAGGTGATCTCCTGGCGCATTGAAGGGGACAGCCTGGTCCTGCTGGCCGCCGATGCAAGAGGAATCGCCCGGACGGTGGTTAAGATCATCGAGTATTTTTCCCGCCAACGGGTAATTAAGGGCGCAGAGCTGTTTCGCAGCAATGTAAGCAATAAAATTG
Source organism: Salinispira sp. (assembly GCF_059431795.1). Lineage (NCBI taxonomy): Bacteria > Pseudomonadati > Spirochaetota > Spirochaetia > Spirochaetales > Spirochaetaceae > Salinispira > Salinispira sp. The sequence goes on along the minus strand of NZ_JBXWXS010000031.1, from coordinate 3,295 downwards.
TACTCCCGGATATGGCTGTTTCTGCGGGAATCGCCGGGGGGAAAACCTATACGTCCATGGTGATCACCTCCGATGGCGATATTTCCGGAGATATTGTGAATACCGCCGCCAGGCTGCAAAGCTTCGCCAACCGGCTGGACCCCCACCATACCCGTGTACTGCTGAGCAACCACCTGGCGCATCAGATAAAAAAACGTCCCGCCGGTAATCCTGATGATGATTTATCTGGTACCGATGTGTTCTTTTTAGGACGGTTTCGTTTCAAAGGCATGGAGCTGACGGTATTTGAGCTGCTGTACCGGCCGGATCAGCAGTCAAAGCTTACATATCAGAAGGATCTGGTGCGGCTCATCAATGCACTTCGCAAGGGGCTGTGGCGGGATCAGGTGTTTACTTCAATGATCGGGGTAATCAGACAGGCCCTGCATCAAACACGGGCCAAGTCCGTTGCAGATATCAGCCGACAGGATCTGCTTTCCAGCTGCGACATTGCTCTTGAGCGCTATAATTCAGGCCGGCAATACCGGGAAGCAATACATATGCTGGAAACACTCTTGTCTGCAATGGAGCAGATACGCGGTCTCGACGGAGTCATTCCCATATACGGAAATCAGGTACTTCGGGGCTACCAAATGATCAGCCGGCGTTTTTATGAGAATCTGGAGAATGAGTTTGAAGAATCTCTGCAGCGCTATTTGGATATGAGTCAGCGGGACCTGTACAAAAAGGCCGGTCAAAGCAGCATTGTTCACCAGCGGATTAAGGAACAAGGGCTTCGGCAGATGCTGGATGCTAGCCAGAAATATGCCTGGCACCGGCTTATTGATGAAGAATCTCATGCCCTGGAGCAGGAGATTTACATCCCGAAGAATTGACTTCATGCAAGGCATTCGCCAATTGCCAATTCTGCCGTTAAGGCGGGTGGCCTGGTTAGTTGTTGTTTCTTGTTGGCGGTGGGAAAGGAATGATAGCAAGGATCAGAGAACAAATGCACGGATCAGGGAGTTGTTTTGAACCACAGATGAACACCAATTGTCACGTATGGTGAAGAAAGACTGTTACGTGATTTTTATGATCTCTTTCGCTCCTCGCCGTCATGGCGTTTCAGCCTGTCACAGCTCGTAGCTTCGAGAGCTTCTTGAAATTCCAGTATAATAGCTGAAAGAAGCTCTTCGATTGATCCGTCACTGTCCCGGCATCGGTCAAAGAACGGATTTTCTTAGCTTAAAATTCGTAAGAAACGACATAGAGCTGACGCCGCGCTTTTGTTCTGCGCAGCTCAAGTCGGGTCTTATGGGAGGGGGATCAAATTCTCAGCCTTCAATTAATGCCTCCCCTATCTGGAGAGGTTTTCGGATTCGACTGGATATAGCCATTAAGATATAGTCCTGACGTTGTTCGTTGTATTGTGTTGTACTTAAAATCACTGCTGGTCGTTGTTTGGTAGTCTGTAGATTGGAAAAGGGGAATTTAACAAGAACTATGTCTCCGTATTTATAATCTATCATACTGAGCATCATCCTCGTTGTCCCAAATTTTTGAAAAAGTCTCATCTGATGCTTTGGTGAAATCTGATCTCAATCGGATCTCCTGATCCTTGAACTGAAGAAAATCGATGAAATCTGAGACTTCAGCCAGGCGATCTTCAGATAAGTGCTCAAGCTTTTCAATCATTTTCTGTACTTGCGCAGACATATCCTTACCTCCATATGTGATCGTATTCAATACTCTATCATCCTCAAACAAGTTTCGTCACCAGCTCTGGCCACTAGGCTGGAGGTTATATATCCATCCGCTCCCTGGGATAGAACTAGCGGAAAACGGTTTCAGCATCTGCAGGCTCCCAAAAGAGTCAGCGGTCTGTAGAAGAGTTTTTGCTCAGCTGGAACAAGATGCTCTTCGATGGGGGCGTCACTGACTGACGTGATTCAAAGACCAATCGCATATTTGAGATGCTCCGGCCGAGTAGGACCAAACATGTCATGCACCTTTCTCGAGTTCTTCAATCATCTCCTTTCTAAGAAGATCATTCAGGAGTGTTTGGTAGCCTTTCCCATGGCTTTTAAGCCATAGAAGAACATCGGCATCAATTCGAGTAGTTATCTGTTGTTTTTTCGGTTTATAGACTTCCCGAAAGGATTGAGCTTCGGAGAATTCAACATCAGACCATTCAGAAATATCAGAGGTGTCGATTTGCGAATCGGGCAGCTGAGCCAACTTTCTTAGCCTATCCTTTTGTTCATCTGAAAGTGGATTATATCCATGTACCTTTTTCATATTTTCTTTTTTCCCCGGAAGTTGCTTTCCGTGCCGAGATTATACGGATGATTTCTTCGTTATCATCCGTTCTTTGAGTGTACACAGCCAACACTAGCAAGACCGAGCCTATATGACCCATAATTTGCCACCGCGGTTCTTGCTCGCTGTGGTCAACTCTTGTAATTGCAAACCGGTCGGCGAATGCAAAACGAGCATCTTCGAATGCGATTCCATGCTTTGAAATATTTGACTGATTCTTTCGCTCATCCCATTCGAAGATCATAGTTATAATTATATATTCGTAGTTACAAATTTGCAATTGCGATATTTGATACTTTAATGTATCTCCATAAGAAGGGTACTTGGAGCTGACGCCGGGATTGAATCCGGCGCAGCTCAAGTTGGGTCTTATGGGGAGGAATATTAGACTAGTAAAATATGCCATATAATCTAATTCCCAAAATTATGAACATTATAGCTAGTGAAGTGAATTCTTTGTTCTTTTATTTAGTAATAACGGTAGCCAATTCACAACAATAGAAATACCAAAAAATATGAACCCAATAAATGTAGCCACTATAGAGGATATCCAACCTATATAATTAGAATACCATGTTATTTTGCTTACTTTAATAAATCCGTCTCCAGAGGATTTTGAGAAGAAATAATTGTTTTCTATTTTCATCCCAGAGATTGCATCACCACCAATCTTAGATGTTTGAATATTAATAAATATCAAACTTATAATTCCTATTGCAAGAAAAATAAATGACAATAACCAAAATACCCTTGGCCGTTTCAAAACATATACCTCCTCTTAATTGTTACTAAAGTTAAAACCATTTGCTGAGAAACCCAATCCTAAGCCTCCTAGTCCTACCCCAATTTCACCTTGGAAGCCTTTTGGGGGGGATACTGTCAATCTGAGTGGATGAGCAATCCCTCGGAATTTTTTCTAGGCTGCTGACTCCTCAACTAGCAGTCCGTCCTTAAAGGCTCGTCCAGCTTCAACGAGTTCCAACTGTTGCCATTTGGT